>CAZILY010000136.1:0-4705 GCA_964540175.1 uncultured Pelolinea sp.
CCAAGCACGATTAGATCATCCAATCTTTGGCTACCAAAGCAAAGACATAGAATTATTAGATGTAATTGTTGACTGGATGGTTAAACAACACGGTTGGAGAATCACACCTGAAGATATCCTTCTGGTGCCGGGCGTTGTGGCTGGATTTAATTGGGCAGTGCGCAGCTTTACTGAAGTCAAAGATTCGATAATTTTCCAAACGCCAGTTTATTTTCCTTTCTTTAATATTTCCCAAAATAACAATGTTCAGCAAATTACCGTCCCTTTAAAAAACACTGATAATGGATATGAAATTGATTTTGACGAGTTTGAAGAAAAAATCAGGGAAGATACTCGCATTTTTATCTTATGCAATCCACACAACCCTGTTGGCAGAGTTTTCCGTAAGGATGAACTTGAGCGATTGGGAGAGATTTGCTTAGCCAATGATATATTAATTTGTTCGGATGAAATACATTGTGATCTTGTTTACCCGGGACATACGCATTTACCGATCGCATCTCTTTCCAGAGAATTAGCAATGAACACAATCACATTAATGGCACCAAGTAAAACGTTCAATATACCCGGACTGCATTTTTCTTTTGCAGTAGTACAAAATGAAAATCTCAGAAGCAAAATGACCAAGGCGCGAAATGGTATTATTGGCGAGCCGAATATATTGGCTCAATCCGCCGCAAAAGCAGCGTATACATACGGAGGAGAATGGCTTGGAGCATTATTGAAGTATTTAGATCAAAACCGCCAACTGGTTGTTGAATTCATAAAGGCAAATATCCCGGAGATACGGGTTCATTCTCCAGAAGGCACCTATTTAGCATGGCTGGATTGCAGCGCATTAAACTTGAAAGAAGGACCGTACAAGTTTATTTTAGAAAATGCGAAGGTCGCTCTAAATGATGGGAAGACGTTTGGCAGTAACAGCAGCGGGTTTGTCCGATTGAATTTCGGATGCCCAAAATCAGTGTTAATAAAAGCTTTGAATAAGATGGCTATTTCATTTCAGCATACAATACATTAGACAAATTAGCATGGAAACGAGTAAAGAAAACCAGAAAAAATCTTGTTCTAGAGGGTGTTTTAATATTTTCGGAAGGACAGTAGGCGTAATTATTACGCTGTTCTTGGCTGCTCTTTTTGGATATCTAACCCTTCGTGCTGCCGGCGCGTTTCTGATTATTGCTGATGACCTTACTCCTGTTGATGCAATTATTATCATGGGGGGAGGTGGTGAGGGGAGGATGAATGAGGCACTGGAGTTATACAATGAAAAATATGCACGTATCATCATCCTAACCGAGACTGGCGAGCGTATTGGAGATCTTGATTACTTGCAGAGTTTCGACATTCGTATTCAATTATTGAATAATGGTGTTCCAAACGGGAATATATTGATTACGGAATCTGAAGTAATGAGTACTTTAGATGAGGCATACGCAGTTAAACAATTGCTCGAGAGAAGGCAGTTGTCTACCGCTATTATTGTCACAGATCCTTTCCACACCAAACGAACGTCGATTATTTTCAAGGATGTTTTTTCTGGGGAAGATACTAAACTGTATTTCCATCCAGTAACCCCGTCATGGTACACATCCCGGACATGGTTCCTGACTGCTGATGGTTGGAAATTTACACTCCTTGAGTATGTTAAATTACTGGCTTATAAATCGGGTTTTCAGAATTAGACAGATCAGCGGCTTGCTTTTATTAGCATTTCACTATTTTCTTGATCAATGAAACTCACTCTTATTTTTTAGGATGGAAACAATTTATTGTTCTGCTAATCTTTCTGGCAACTTATTTACAAGACTTGTGAACTGGTAAGGTGAATTTTCTGTAAGGATAGAAATCAAAACGATTTTTAAAGAGAAATTATCGCTGAAAAAATTATGTCAAACAATGAGGTTCTTGCGATCTTAATTTCGACTATATAATTATGACTGATGCATTATCAAATGGATAATAAACAACTACCACTGCATTTTATAGCGATTATTGTTTTTTGTCTGGCGATCATTCTCGCTTGTCAATTTCCCATATCTCCTTATTCGAGCGGAGATGTTATCTTTGTGGATGATTTTTCAAAAAAAAATGAGATTTGGGATATATGGGAAAAACCTGATGAGTCAGCTGTCAGCTTTTTTGAGAATGGTTTGATTATGATAGTAAGCAAGCCAAATTTGGATATTATCACTACAAACAACGTCTCGTATCCAGATGTACTGATTCAAACAACAGCACAAAAAAGATTGGGTACAAATGATAATGCTTACGGGATCGTTTGCCGTTATCTCAATGATAGAAATTACTATGGTTTTTTGATTTCATCAGATGGATATTATGGCATTGTTAAGGTAGTCGATGGGGAATATGAACTACTTTCTTCTGAAAATATGGAGTTTGATGAAAGCATCCACCAAGGCAAAGGAGAAAACAGCATATTAGCGAAATGTGAAAGAAATACTTTAACAATTTCGATAAATGGAGTTGAAAAAGCCAGTGTATATAATAATGATCTTACAGCGGGGAAGACTGGTTTGATAACCGGATCTTTTTCAGAAGCAGATGAAACTGCTGTTTTGTTTGACAATTTTATTGTAATGGTCCCATAAATGAAGATATTTTTAGATACTATTGGCTGCCGATTGAATCAGAGCGAGATTGAAAAAATTGCAGCAGGGTTGCGGGCAGCAGGGCATGTTGTGGTTGGGGAGTCATCAGATGCGGACGTAGCGATTGTAAACACCTGCGCAGTAACTGCCGCCGCGAGCGCAGATTCAAGAAAAATCATCCGAAGAATTGCAAAATCGGGTTGTAAAGAGATCTTAGCTACGGGTTGTTATGCGACAGTTGACCCACAAGCCGTCATGAGATTACCGGCCGTGGCAGGTTTGTATAAAAATGATAGAAAGAACCAAATAATTTCAGATTTAAACAGTAAGCTCTCAACTTCACATTTACTTCCAAATATCAGGATACCTCTTCCTGGTAAAAATTGGAGAACGAGGGCGTTTATTAAGGTGCAAGATGGATGTGATAATCGATGTACTTTCTGCATAACAAGAATCGCTCGTGGTAAAAGCTGTTCGCAAACGGAAGATGAAATATTTGATGATGTCAAAGCGGCATTATTAGGAGGTGTCAAAGAAATTGTTTTAACGGGTGTGAATCTGGGATCATGGGGAAAAGATCTTGGAGGTGAATATACTCTCCATGGTTTGTTGGAAAAAATCATTCTCAGATATTCACCTGATAGAATTCGACTATCTTCATTAGAACCATGGGATATAAACGAATTATATTTCCCGATTTTCAATCACCCAACATTTTGCCGTCATCTCCATTTGCCGTTGCAAGCAGGGTCAGATGAAATTTTGCAGAAAATGGGTAGAAAAATATTTACGGGAGAGTTCCGAGTACTTATAGATACAATTCGATCACATGTTTCTGGGATAGCTATTACGACAGACATAATGGTAGGGTTCCCAGGAGAAACAGAAAATAATTTTAAAGAAAGTTTATCTTTTGTAAAAGAAATGGATTTTTCAGGTGGACATGTTTTCAGGTATTCTGCCAGACCAGGCACGGCAGCTGAAAAATTTGATCACCTTGTTCCAGAACAAGAAAAAAAATTCAGGAGCAAACAAATTCGACATGTTATCTCTGACTCAGAAACTAAATATCGGGAGAAATTTATAGATCAGAAAGTATCTGTGTTATGGGAGAAAGCCGAAAAGCTCCGAAACGGGGATTTCTTACTAAGTGGATTAACGGGGAACTATCTCCGTGTGAACGCTGTAGCAAATGGAGATCTGCGGAATATTGTATCAAGTGTTTGTATCAAAGAAGCTAAAGAAACTACTCTTTTTGGGAAGATCGTCTCATAAAGGTTAAACGGTTTTGTTGTGTTTAAATGTTTTTGATCGTGGCAGTTAATTTCTTGGATTATCATTATGGTATAATCACAGAGTTAAATTAATGGGTAGAGGTAAATAAATTTATGCCAAAAAGGACTTATCAACCCCGCGTTAAACATCGTTTGAGAGTACATGGTTTTAGAAAACGTATGTCATCAGCTGATGGGCGGAACGTGTTGAAAAGGCGGCGTCTAAAAGGACGTTATCGCTTAACAGTAAAAAAGAATAATCACACAAAAAACACTCGCTGGTAAACGAATTATTACTCTTTATTAAATAAAATCGATGGAGTTGAATTACGGGTCAACAAATGAAACGTAATTTTCATTTAACACAAACAAGAGATTTTAATCGTGTTAAAAAGGATGGCAAATCCAGACACCATAAATTTGTTGTCATAGGTTTTATACCAAATACGCTGGAATATTCACGAGTTGCATTTGTTACGAGCAAAGCAGTGGGTAATGCGGTTACACGAAATCTTGTAAAGAGAAGAATGAAAGCTTGTGTCGCTAATTCTTGGGGTAGTGTGAAATCAGGATGGGATTTGGTTTTCTATGCCCGAACTGCTGGTGCAAAGGCAAGTTATAATGATTTGCGGGAAGCGATCACCGCATTACTCTTAAAAGCTGGTCTTATTATTACTAAATAAGTAAATGTCAATTAAACACGATTATTCGAAAGAGATATCATTAAGGGAAATTAAGTTAACGATTATTAATTTCCCGCAATTTTTCATTTTAGTTCTTATCCGGTTTTACCAAAATATAATTTCTCCTGCCCTCCCT
>CAZILY010000137.1:0-4660 GCA_964540175.1 uncultured Pelolinea sp.
CCTGTGTCTATCTCTTGAAGTTGAAAAAGCTGAAAACCAATATTCATAATATAAGGTGAAATAAATAGTTAATATTATTCGTATTATATCGGAAATAAAGAAAGTGAATAAATGTAAATACATTCATAATTTTAATATGCATATAATATCATTACCATAAATGATTAATGAAATATTTTTCCAAGTACGAGTTATTTTACTAACCATCATTATAAAAATATTTATTGTTGAAAAAAACATCAGTCAATCATATAATACTAAGTATATTATTTTGGAGAGAAAACATGGCCTCTATAACAAATAAGACGATTTTGGTTGTTGATGATGAAGAACGAATGCTTAGATTCATTCGATTAAATCTTGAGCATGACGGATTTCAGGTAATTGAAGCCGTCAAAGGGCGTGAGGCATTAGATAAAATGCGAACAGGTATGCCTGATTTAATTCTGCTGGATGTGATGCTTCCAGACCTTGACGGATTTGATGTTTTAAAAATGGTTAGGGAAATTAGTAATATTCCGATCATTATGTTGACTGCAAAAGGTGAAGAAGATGACCGAGTCAAAGGATTGGAGCTAGGGGCAGATGATTATGTCACAAAACCATTCAGCCCTCGTGAATTAGTTAGCAGGGTTAAGGCAGTATTACGACGGGTCGAATCAGAGGGGAGTGGTGAAGAGGAAGTGATTGAAGTTGATGATCGTTTGAAGATTGATTTTAATCGTCGGGAGATATGGGTTGAAGGGAAATTAGTTAAGCTGCGGCCAACTGAATACCGACTCCTGTATCATCTTGTTCAGAATGCAGGATGGGTCCTAACATATGATCAGATACTCTCAAGAGTTTGGGGATATGAATATCGGGATGAGCCGCATTATGTGCGTTTATATATCAATTATCTTCGCCAGAAGCTTGAAAAAGACCCCACAAAACCTAAGTATATTTTAACCGAGCGGGGGATTGGATATAGATTTGTAGATTACCAACGTGAAAAATGATATCGCTTGCATGAATAACAAAAATATCTGAAAATAAAAGATTTATTAATAATTATTGTTTACAAGATTTACACGATAGAATATTTGGATTGAGTAAGCAATTATTAAAACATCTTGAGGAGAAAAAATGAATGAACCTATTCATGTAAGTGATGAAGCGTTTGAAAAAGTAGTTTTGCAATCAGAAGTTCCTGTAATTGTAGATTTTTGGGCTCCGTGGTGCGGACCATGCAAAATGGTTGGACCAATCCTGAATAATATCGCAAAAGATTTTGATGGCAAGTTAGTTGTTGCAAAAGTGAATACTGACGAGAATCAGGAATGGGCAGGAAGGTATGGAGTACAGGGTATTCCTACAATGTTATTTATTTCAGGTGGAAAAATCTTGCATCGGCAAGTTGGTGCTGTGCCCGAAGGAATTTTACGTGATTCGTTGGAGCAATTTCTCGAAATAGCCAGTGAACAAAAAGTAGAATAATTTATTAATCAAGGCGTTAGGTTTGTCTAACGTCTTTTACATTTAAACTCTGCGAATATTTGCGCCAAGGAGTGAAAGTTTCTCGTCGATGCGCTCGTACCCGCGATCTATTTGCCCAATATTACGAATTGAAGAAACGCCATCAGCTGATAAGGTTGCCAGAAGAAGTGCCATTCCAGCACGTATATCAGGCCCTTCCATCTTTTCGCCATATAAATGATTCGGACCCTGAATAATACATCTATGTGGATCACATAAAACGATCTGAGCGCCCATACCGACGAGTTTATCTGTGAAGAACATCCGGCTTGGATACATCCAGTCATGAAAAAGAACAGTTCCTTTTGATTGCGTCGCGACAACAATTGAAATGCTCATCAAGTCAGTGGGGAATGCGGGCCATGGCATTACGCTGATTTCTGGAATTGCGTTACCGAGATCAGGTTCAATGATCAAGCGTTGCTCTTTTGGGACAAAAATATCATCTTTCCCTTTTATTTCCCAATCTACACCTAGTCTGTGAAATACCTGACGAATCATATCTAGGTTGGCATTACCTGCATTCTTGATCGTGATTGATCCTTTTGAAACAACTGCGGCTCCAATAAAACTTACGACCTCCAGATAATCTGAACCAATTTTGAAATCTCCGCCATGTAATTTGTCAACTCCGCTTATATTAAGTGTGTTTGAGCCAATATTTGTGATTTTAGCTCCTAAAGAATTTAAGAAATTACAGAGATCTTGAACATGTGGTTCAGAAGCTGCATTACGAATTATGGTTATTCCTTTAGCCATGACCGCAGCCATAATTGTGTTTTCCGTTGCAGTCACACTGGCTTCGTCCAAAAGGATGTTTGCCCCTAGTAATTTATCAACATGGAATGAAAAGTAGCGGTTGTATTCAACTTGAGCACCTAATGATTCCAAAGAAAGAATGTGAGTGTCCACCCTTCTTCGCCCGATCACATCACCGCCAGGTGGAGGCAGTTTTATTCTCCCTTCACGTGCCAACATTGGCCCAGCAAGTAGAATAGACGCACGAATATCTTTGCAAAGGTTGGGGTCAAGGTTGGCAGGCTGGATTTCTTTTGCCTGTATTTCCCACGTATGTGGATCAATACAACGAATTGAGACACCTAAACTTTCTAACAAGGCACGCATTGTTCTGACATCTTTGATGTCTGGCAAATTCCTAAGGGTAATTTTTTCGTCAGTTAATATGCAGGCTGCCAGAATTGGAAGAGCTGCGTTTTTATTACCTGATGGAATAACTTCACCAGATAATGGATGTCCGCCTTCAATTATAAATTTTTCCAAGATGACTCCAGTTCCATTTTAAAAATATTAATAGGTTTTTGTAACTTTTAATAATCCTTTAGGCTCATCACTATCATACCCTTTTTCAATGGCTAATTGACGGGCAAATAATTGTCCTGGAATGATAGAAGTGATTGGAGACAACCATTCTGGGATACCATCAGGAAGTTTGAAATTAACTTTACCACGCTTAATAATTTCATTATTATCAGTGATTATTATAAGTTCTGCGCCTAAGTCAATTAGTTTGCTTGTGAAATCAACAATATGGTTAAACATTTTTCCAGTAGGGGTAACAACGAAAATGGGAAAGCCCTGTTTTACCGCAGCGATAGGGCCATGGTCAAAATCTGCAGAAGAGTAAGGTACTGATATCACACGGGCTAGCTCCTTAATTTTTAATGATATCTCATATGCGGTACAGTAATTAAATCCCCTTCCGATGATTACACAATGCTCCATATATCGATAGCGGCATGTCTGATCAATTCTATCGAGCGAATTATTAATTGTTTCCGCGATTTTATTGGGGGTTTTTTTAAGATCTTCCAATCTAGATTTATCCTCACTGAGAAAACACGATAACAAAGCAAGGGCAGATAATGAAGATGTGTATGTCTTTGTTGCAGCAATCGCTTTCTCATCACCAGTATTCAAGTTAATTATAAAATCAGAAACATTTGCCAAAGGAGACGAGTCATCATTAGTAATACACATTGTTGGGCGTCCCTGCATCCGGGCATTTTCAAGGACTGAAACAATATCAGGCGATTGACCAGATTGCGAAATACCCATAACAAGTGCACGATCTAACGAAGGTGGAGTTTCATATATTGTAAATAGAGAAGGAGTAGCTAAAGCGACTTGGATATTGTTGTGCGATCCGAATAAATATTTCGCATATCGGGCTGCATTATCGGAAGTTCCTCTTGCAGCGATTAAAATATAATCAAATTTTCCTTTGAGATTAGCACAGATTTCATTTACATGTTTTGCTTCATTTTTGATAAGATTTTCGACAATGTCCGGCTGTTCTAAAATTTCTTTAATTAGAATTTTATTCATCAAGTACTCCACAAAATGTCCGATACGATTTGATAAAATGTGGGTTAATAGTAACATCAAACAGATCTAAATATTTTTCAATGTATACTGAGGTTATTGTCATAAGGAAAGGTTTGAAAAAATAATGATTACCATAAAACAAGTTGATACTCGGTCTAGAAAAGAAGTTAACGAATTTGTGAAGTTCCCATTTAAATTATATGAGAATGTAAATGAGTGGGTACCTCCTATAATTTCTGATATTAAACTTATGTTAAATGAGAATAAACACCCATTTTATGAACATTCAGATGCTGATTTTTTCACAGCACGAGATAATGGAGAGATGATCGGAAGAATCGCTTGCCTTGAAAATAAAAAATACAACCAATATCATGGCAAAAAGCACGCATCGTTTTATTTATTTGAATGTGTAGATGACCAATCTGTAGCTGAGGCATTGTTTAATCGAGCTTATGAATGGGCTCATGACAGAGGACTTGATGTGATCATTGGACCAAAGGGATTGGCATTATTTGATGGATATGGTTTTCTTATTGAAGGGTTTGATAAGAGACAAATGATGACGATGATGAATTATAACCTTCCCAATTATCCTAAGTTTGTGGAAGCGCTTGGTTTTACAAAAGTAGTTGATTGGGTTTCCTCATACATTAATATTCCTGAATTTAATATGCCTGAAAGAGCCAAGATAATTGCTAAGCGGGTTGAAGAAAGGGGCAAATTTAAGATTTTACGTTTTTCATCGAAGAAAGAATTGAGAAAATGGTCATGGAAAATAGGGCAAGCATATAACAAT
>CAZILY010000138.1:0-4636 GCA_964540175.1 uncultured Pelolinea sp.
CGTCCTGCCCACATCCGGGCGGATACGGCTGCCGCCCCACACATATTCCCGATATTCAGGTTCTAATCTAAATGGCTGCATGATTAACCCTCAAATTCCTTTTTCTTTTTAGCATGAATTGATAATACCATGCCATTTAAATTTCGTGAAAATTTATAGGTTCTTCCGCTGTTAAACAGAAGCGCGCAGCACCGCTTGATAATTACACAAAAAACCATCCTGAATTTCAGCAAGCAATTGCAACGTAAAATAAAACGTCTGGCAAATTATGGCATCTTTACCATAATATAAAATCCTCACTGCACGCGTTGAGTGAAAAAGCCAATTATTAATAATTTAAATAATCGACCAAAGTCGAAGAGTTTTTATTATTTTTCTGGTATTCTTATAAATTAAAATCAAGATTTTATTATAGGAGAAATCATGCAAAATTTAATAATTCCCTCAGTAGTACGTTCACTTCACAACTTTTTCACCAGCATCTGGATTGGTGGAATGCTTGTGATGGTCATCACTTTCCTGCCAACCATCCGAAAAGAGATTAAAGACGGTGGGCTTCAGGGCGCTGTAATAGACAAAGTTATGAGCCAACACAGCAAATGGGTATATATCGGGATAGTCGTTTTAGCTGGAACGGGAATGCTGATGGCACGCATGTCGGGCCAGACCTCAGGATTATTCAACTTTAACAATCCATATGCAACCATACTCTCCATTAAACATATCCTTGTGATCTTGATCACAGTGATCGCTATCATTCGATCCGTCGTGTTCAAAAACGCCGCCTCCGGTAAAGATAAGTCAAAGAAAAAACTAAGCATGGCCCTGTTGATGGTTAATGCATTACTTGGAACGGTCATCTTGGTATTAAGCAGCATCATTACTGTAATTGGTTAAATCCCAGACTTTTCTTTAATAAAAGAAACATTCATTAGTACAGCATACATCCCAGGGAATCATCCCTGGGATGTTTTTTCAACATTCAGCTAATAGAAAAAGTGTGGTTCGATCTATGTGCTTCCGATCTCTGTTATCTCTGGTTTCCGCAGGACCCACAGACAGGCCATCGCAGTGGAAATCGGGATAGAGAGAAACAACCCAATCGTGCCTGCCAGCGCCCGTACAATCTCTTCGGCAATAAAACTAACGTTGACCGCCATTCCCAAATTGACATTCGTGATGTGAAAGAGCAGCAGCATCGGCAGCGATTCTCCAGCATAGGCAAGCACAAGGGTGTTGACAGAAGCCGCCACGTGGTCCCGCCCAACAGTCATTGCCCGCTGATAAAGATCATTAAACTTCAAATCCTCACTCACTTCGCTCAATTGAAAAACAGTCGAGGACTGCCCGACCACGAGGTCATCCAGTACCCCCAGCGACCCGATGATGATCCCTGCCAGAAGGATACCGCGCATATCAATCGTGTTCTCCGATTGCTGGATCAGAAACATCATATTCTCATTTCCAAAACCCGTCAGGCGCGCCAGTTTCACCGCGAAAACAGAAATCCCGCCGGTAAGAATGAGGGAAATCATCATGCTAATCACAGCAGAATGTGTCATCGCACACCAGCCATATACAAGATAGAGGGAAACAGTCAGAAAAATCGCCGACCCGATAATGCTGGTTACCACCGGATTGGCCCCATTTGCTATCTGGGGGATGATGAACAAAACAATCACACCCATCCCAACAATGATCCCCAGCAAGCTGCGCACACCCGTCCAACTGCCAATGACAAAAGAGATGATCGCGAACAGTAAGAAAATCCATACGAGTGCCTTTCCGCGCACGAAATCGACAAAAAACGCGCCGGGTGTATTATCCAGTGGGCTGATGCCTACCGTAACTAAGATCTCACTCCCTACCTTAAGAATATAATCCTCCGGCATGATTTGATTTTTCCCGAATTCAAGGAACATGTGACTGCCCTTAAATTCACCTTCCGACACTTCAATTTCCACGATCTGGTAGGTCTGCTCCTGCTTGCCAACCGTTGTGCGTCCTTCTTCCTGGATATTAAGTACTTCAGCTCGCACAGTTTCTGATGTGTACCCCACGGCAGTTTGATCCTCGCTGGGTTTAAAAACGCCCATAATAAAAGGTGCTGCAATAAAACTCAGGATAACCAGCCCGACAGTGACAATGATCACCGTGCCAATCCTTACAATTCTGTCATTTTTCATATTATCTCCATTGGCTTATCATTAGACTCTGAACACCTTCAGCAACAATCGAGTCAAATTTAAGTGATCAATCTAATTGATAAGCCGCATTTACATGCTAATTACTCTGAAACAACTTTGGATATGATTTACCCGGTAAAAACTCAGAATACCAATCCGAAACATGTTCTTTTATCCTTGGGTATTTTTTGCCGATTTTTTAGTTTTCCCAGTCGATATACGCGTCATATATCTCCGGCAGCGTTTTCCATTCCACCAGACCAGCTTCCACATACGGAACAATCCGCCTCAGCCATTCCTCCATCAAACCCACATCCAACGCTTTACCCAAACTCCAACTCACATAAATTATATTTATCTGGCTCGGATCCCGCAGCGCAACTGTGGCATCCAATTCCTCAAAGAACAGGTTAATATCTTCTGGTGTGAATTCCTGGTCGCATTTAGTTCCAGCAGTGCTCTCCGCGTAACACGCCAGCCCGTGGCTGGATGGCAGCATCACCAATTTTCCGTCAGGGTCATGCCTGATCCAATCTAAGCCGCTGTGCATTCGCCAGGGATGGATGCGGTCTGCCAGCACTTCTGGAAAAGTATCATGGCAGGCGACTGGTGATGGGCAATCTCGATATTCCTCAGGGCGCAACTCTTCCGGCAGTGACATGACACCGTAAGCTACTGTCCCGGTCACAAAACTGTATCCCGAGTCAATCAGCGCTGTCACCCAATCGCAGTGCGATACCACGCCCGACACGTGCCGGACAGTTACGCCTAAGGATTCAAGCATTTCTTTACGGATGCGCAGTTCGAAGTCAAATATATCGCAGTTATAGTCCAGTTGACCGCCCAAATCAGCGTGCACCCCGATCCCATGCCCGCGCTCTTCCATCTCTTTAAGCACATTGTCACCCCAAGTGTAGCTCGCCTCGGTCACCTCCTTGCTCTCCCAGGTTAATTTCGCCCCGTACATCTCAAACAGCGAAGCATATTCCCGGATCAAGCGAGCATGATGGTTAAACATCTCCTCATTGAACAATTCATCCTTCCACCCTTCCAGATGTACCATTATGCCCAGGTAAACCGGCCCCGCTTCCCCCATAAGAGGTTCCGCGTCATTTACTGGCGTATCTTCTTCATCACAATCTTCAGGGCAATTGCCAGTGTTTTCTGGACCAGTGCAAACCCCATCTCCGCATTTGCCCGCTTGTGGTTCTAGCAGCTTATCAGCTGGCGCTGCCGGCTGGCACGCATTGACGAATAGAATGAACAATAAAAACCATAGTATCCTTCGTTTTTTATACTGTGTCCACATATTCTGACCCTTGCACTGATAATTGGTATTAATTATATAAGAAAATTCAGGGCAAATATCTTGAGTAGACTGAGATTTCAACGATCTTTTCCGTAAATAGTTCCTCCCTGCCTGTTAGTGAAGAAGCGGATAATAATTTTGTTAATTATCTTGTCTTTTTCTAATTTTCATTTACAGTTATACGTTTATTTAATTTTGTAATTTTTATTGTATGATTATGGATGAAAATCAATCACAATTAAATACCTTATAGGAGAAAATTTATGCATGCAATGACAAAAGAGAATTTAGAAGCAGCTTTTGCTGGAGAAAGCCAGGCACATATGAAATACCTCATTTTTGCCGATCAGGCAAAAAAGGATGGTTTCCCGAATGTAGCCCGCCTGTTCCGCGCCAATGCGTACGCCGAGCAAGTGCACGCAACCAGCCATTTCAAAGTACTTAATAAATTATCAACCACCGAAAATAACCTTACTGTTGGTGTGGATGGAGAAACATTTGAGATTGACGAAATGTACCCTGCTTATATAGCGGTTGCTGAACTTCAGGAAGAACGCGGCGCGGTTCGCTCCACTAAATGGGCACTTGAAGCGGAAAAGATACACGCAGAAATGTACGCCGCCGCAAAAACCTCTGTCGCGAGCGGAAAAGACACGGAAGTTGGAAAAATGCACGTCTGCTCTGTGTGCGGTTGGACCAGTGAAGGAGAAGCCCCGGATAACTGCCCGCTCTGCAACGCGAAAAAAGAGCTGTTCATCCTATTTAAATAAACCCCCACTTAACAGACGGCAGGCATTCTTGTAAATAGATAGAATGCCTGCCGTATCTGATACACCTTTCCTTCGTCAGCATGGAGATTATCGCCGTGCTGACGGTTGAGGAAGCAGAACATCCCAATACTGGTCTTGCAGTGCGCGCTCCTGCAAGACGTGATTGAAGATACGGATACCAGCTATCAAAAAATCAGGGAGGTATTTGGAACAGAGGTAGCGAATGGTGTAGACGCGTTATCGAAAAGGGAAGAGCTTGAAAAACCACATCGTTTATCAGACAATCTAAACCGCATCCAGCTTCAGCCGCGTGAAGTATGGATGGTCAAGCTGGCGGACCGCATCAGCAATTTGCAGCCCCCGCCCTTCAA
>CAZILY010000139.1:0-4622 GCA_964540175.1 uncultured Pelolinea sp.
CCGTGATCGCGCCGGATCTCACATCCATTGATCCTCTCGTTGAATTTTCACGTACTTTAACCTTTGCGTTATAATCACGTTCTAATAAATAAGTTTGGCAAGGAGGCCACCATCAAGATCTACATCAGCGGTATCAGCGGTTTTTTGAGCATCAACCTCGTGCGCTATCTGCGCGCCAATGGCTACAATGACATCTCCGGCATTGATCTGGTAGATTTCACCTATCCAGAGCGGGACAAGATCACTTTCACCCAGGGCGACATTCGCGATCGCGAAGCAGTCTGTAAGAGCATGGCTGGCGCGGATATCGTTATTCACACTGCGGCCGCTCTCCCCCTCTACACACCAGAAGATATATACACCACCGATGTCGTTGGTACCCGCATTCTCCTCGAGCAGGCCAAAGAATACGGAGTCAAGCGCTTCATCCATATCTCCTCCACCGCTGTATATGGTATCCCTGACCATCATCCTCTTTACGAGACCGATCCCGTTGACGGCGTCGGCGCATACGGCGAAGCCAAGGTGCAAGCGGAAGCCGTTTGTGAAGGGTTCCGTGCTGGCGGTATGTGTGTGCCCATCATCCGCCCAAAATCATTTGTTGGCCCGGAACGGTTGGGCGTTTTCGCCATCTTCTACGAGTGGGCCAGCGAAGGTAAAAATTTCCCAATGATTGGCTCCGGCAAAAACCGCTATCAACTTCTCGACGTTGAAGATCTCTGCCGTGCGATCCATGCCTGCATAACCCTGCCCATAGCACAGGTCAATGATAACTTCAACATCGGCGCGGGCGAATACACCACCATGCGCCAGGATTATCAGGCCATCCTTGATGAAGCCGGTTTCGGCAAGCGCATCGTGCCCTTCCCTGCAGGCCCTGTCATATTCGCCCTGAAAATCCTCGAAGCGCTCAAGCTCTCCCCGCTCTACCCCTGGATCTACGAAACTGCTTCCAAAGATTCCTTTGTATCCATAGAGAAAGCACAGCAAGTCCTGAGTTTTGAACCGCAGTATTCCAACCAGGAGGCCATGATCCGCAACTACCGCTGGTATCTGGCCAAAAAAGACAGTTTCAGCGGCGGCGAAGGTGTCAGCCACCGCCTTCCCTGGAAGCAGAAAGCCCTCAAACTGCTAAAAATATTCTTCTAATAACCCGATCTTAATGCTCTTTTCGTTAATCCCCACGCGGACATTTTCTTGTCTGCACATGCAGTCCACTGCTCAATCCCCTGCAGCTGAATTCATGATAACAAATAACCCTGCTTTTTTCTTCTAACAACTTTTTCTATACGGACATCGGAAGCATTCCCCACCACGGGAAGGCGCCATGCCGTTTTTAATATTCCGAATGATAGCGTACGCTTGTTGAATGCGTTTCAAATATCCAGGCCAACTGCTTCCATCAACTGAAACCTCTGTCCGTTGAAAAGCGGGCTTACGAATTCTATCCAGATTGTTTACCCAGCGATAATGGTCATAATACAACCGGCAGTCAGCGCCCTGATACGCTGCTTGAATATATTTTTTGTAAATCGCCACTTGCAGTTCATCATACGGATAAAAATTCCTCCCGGATTTATGATCCACTAAAACAAAATGTCCATTCTGCTTTAAGACAAGATCGATGACTCCCACCATCGGCGGCAATTCATCATCTATCTCCATCACAAAAGGATGCTCTACATCAGCAACTTTAAAACCAACCCAAAGGTTGGCTTGATGCACATGATACGCGTTTACTAGGTGGCGTTTGTTATCCCCGATACACATGTTTGCAATTCTGTATTCAACAGAAACACTCCCGTTTTCAGACCCATTTCTAATCATTTCATAAGTATCCGCAATCAACTGATGCAGAAGTTTCCCCTTTGTGAAATAATCCGGAAAAGGCACAGGTTCTTTCTTTTCAATATACTGCAAATAATACCGATACTCACAAAACTCAACAGTGGTAACCTGGCTGAAACTGAGATGTGGAATTTCTTCTCCCCTCAGTGTTTCTGCAAACCGGTCGGAATCTCCACGGCATTCTCTGATTACCTGACCAATTCGCTTAGCCGCTTCCTTGAAATTTTCCATTCTGTCCTTAGGTATTGATATTTCACAGTCTTGTCTGAAGATTGCCAGGATATCATCAACCCGCACACCCGGCATTCCCGGGTTTCTGAATATCCCCTTTCCAAAAAACCTCTTCTGAAGATCGAATATACGGCCTCATTAAAACATTTCTCTATTCTAAACTCGTTAGACTCTTACTACAAGCTCAGTAATTTGTTGTGGTATTCTTAAAATAACCAATGCGGCACTAAGTGCTTGATTTTTACCGATCATCAAATATTCAAGACCTTCACAAAACATTTCACACCATAAGATTAAACAACAAATAATGCTGACAAAATCCGACTTCCTCCAATATCTCAATTCACCTCTTCATTTATGGGCAAAAAAACATGACAAGATCACAAGGTCCCCTTCAGCCTTTGATGTCCATATTATGAATCAAGGATACAAAGTCGAGAAATTGTCAAAAGAATTTTTAGAAACGTACCTGATAAGAGCCAGCGAAAATGAAAGCATTGTCTGGCAAAAGTCATTTTCAGATCAACACTACACTCTCAGGTCAGACGCGTTAGTTTATAAACCCAAATCAGATTCATATGATCTCTATGAAATTAAAAGCGGTACAAGTGTCAAACGTGAGAATTATTACGATGTGGCCTATCAGTATTTGATTATTTCTAAAAAACACAAAATTGACAGGTTATTCATACTTCACCTAAACAAGAACTATATTCGAGAAAATGAATTGGATATTGAGCAGCTCTTTATCGCGGTGGATATCACAGAAAAAGTTCTGGAAATTTCCAATGAAGTTAAAATTGCTCGCTCAAAAGCATGGAAAACAGCCCGCTCTAAATCCTCAAAAGGAATAGAACATTGTTACAAACCAGACTATTGCCCATGTCCTGATCTGTGCCACCCGCATCTTCCAGATTTTTCAATTTATGACATCCCCAGGATTACAGAAGGGAAGAAAAAGGAGCTTCTGGCGATGGGCGTTCTGGACGCCAAAAATATCCCAAACACCTTCCCCCTTAATTTAAAACAACGCCTAATCGCAGGATTAGCTAAATCAAAGCAGGAATATATTGATCATCAAGCTATTCAAAAAGAAATGGAGAACTTCAGTTTTCCGCTGTATTTTCTGGACTACGAGACTTTTATCAGTGCCATTCCACTCTATGATGGCTACCACGCTCAACAGCAAATGGTTTTTCAATATTCCCTGCATAAAATGGGTTCAAATGGGGATAAATGCGAACATACGGAATATTTGTCAACTGAAAATGAAGAACCGTCAAGGACCTTGATTAAAAAGCTCTCTGTTGAAATAGGAACTACTGGCACAGTATTTGTGTGGTTCAAACCCTTTGAGATGACAAGAAATAAAGAATTGGCTCTCCTGCACGCTGATTACGCAGACTTTTTCATTGATCTGAACGAAAGAATCTATGATTTAGGGGATTTCGTTAATTTTGGGTATTATCTTCATCCCAATTTTAAAGGCAGCTGGTCAATTAAAAATGTCCTGCCGGTTATGGTTCCCGAATTGAGTTATGAGGATATGGAGATCGGAAAAGGCGATCAAGCTATGATGGCATGGCGGGACATGATCAATGGTGATATGACCGATGGTGAAAAAAAGAAAACAAAGGAAGCTTTATTGAAATACTGCGAATTGGACACCCTGGGAATGGTACGCATATTCCAAAAGCTCTGGGAGATATACCAAGGTCATCCAAAGTTTACTTAAGCAAAGATCGGGGTGGGATCAATCCATCCTTTTCTGGGTTCGAGCAGCACATTCTCGCGCGGAGAACGAAGTACGGCGCGGCAGCTGCCCCTTAGTTAAGCGTGATTACGAACCAGAAGACTGCGTTCATGACCTTGCGGTAACACCCATAAAAACTGGAAATGAATTTCCTTTAATTTCATATTTTTTTACCAAACTGAAACTGCTTCTTATATTCATAGGCTACTCATAAAAACAAATTTTCCTTCACATCCACATGGACGGTCAACCAGAATGTTTGCAGCTGGTAGTTGTCTTTTCTTCTAGAAAAATATTTCAGCCCCTTACGGAGCTATTTTATATATCTACCAATTAAATCACACTGTAATCATACTGCCATATTTTGATTTTCATTTGTAGTATGTGGCCCGGCAAATGCCGTGTTCTCTGCAAATATCTGTGATCGGTATACCAGATTAACCTTCTTTGAGAATTTTATCGCACATATTTTTTATGCTGTGATACGCGGCTTCATCTTATTCTTCTAAGGAATATTTATATTTCTTGGTACTATTTTCCACAAGGTATAATCACACCTCTTCGACGATTGTTTTTTGAACTAATTGTTCAATTTGAGAACGTGAAGCCATCCCCGTCCCCGGTTGGCTTGCAGCAGCTGCACCACAAGCAATTCCCCAGGGAAATGCGTTTTCTATAGAATCGCCTTTCTCCAATCTCCATACGATACCTGCCACCATTGCATCACCAGCGCCAAATGTACAATCATTCTTGTAGATCATGGTCTTATTCCTTTCTTTTGTTTAATCCA
>CAZILY010000140.1:0-4621 GCA_964540175.1 uncultured Pelolinea sp.
AGTGGATGTCACGGGAGATGGACAGCCGCTATAAGAAATTTTCTGAAGTAGGTGCGCGCAATATTGATGATTTCAATTCACGACAACCTAACAAACTCCCATATATTGTGGTGGTTATTGATGAGTTAGCAGACCTGATGATGATGGCTCCTGAAGAGACGGAACGGTATTTAAACAGACTGGCTCAATTAGCTCGTGCAACTGGTATTCATGTAATTATTGCTACCCAACGGCCTTCAACTGATGTTATCACTGGGATGATCAAAGCAAATTTTCCTGCTCGAATCTCATTTAAAGTAGTGTCTAATACGGATTCTCGGGTTATTTTGGATCGACCTGGAGCTGAACGGCTAATTGGCCTTGGAGATATGCTGTTCCAGGCGCCAGATGCGCCGGCCCCGAAACGGTTGCAGGGAGTGTTTGTGGCCAATATCGAGATCCAGAAATTGGTTAATTTCTGGAAACGGCAGGCGCAGTCTCTGTTACCGGAATCACAAAACAAAAGTGATGAACAACTCCAACCTGCCATGCCAATCGCAACTTTGACCCAAACTCCTTTATTCGACGAAGTACCTGATCCAGAAGAAGACCCTCTCCTGAAAAAAGCGATTGAAATTATCCGTAAGGAAGAACGGGCTTCAATCTCAATGCTGCAGCGGAAACTGGGGGTTGGTTATACCCGTGCCGCGCGCATGGTGGACCGATTAGAAGAATTAGAGATCATAGGAAAACCAGATTCTGGTTCGGGTGTCCGCCCTGTGCTTGATTTTGGAGACGAGGATAAATAATAAAAGGGCTGGATAAGAATCCAGCCCTTTCGGTTTTATAAACCAGCCGCTTTTCTCAGCGCGTCTGCTTTGTCTGTACGTTCCCATGTGAGATCGAGATCATCCCGTCCGAAGTGGCCGTAGGCGGCTATCTTCTGGTAAATTGGCCGGCGAAGGTCAAGATCGCGGATGATGGCGCCTGGGCGAAGATCGAAGATTTCATTAACCAATTCCGCAATACGCTGATTAGATATCTTGCCGGTGCTAAATGTTTCTACATTGACGCTGACAGGCCGCGCGATGCCGATAGCATAAGCAACTTGGATCTCACAGCGGTCAGCCAAACCGGCAGCGACCACATTTTTAGCTGCCCAGCGGGCTGCATACGCTGCGGAACGATCTACTTTTGTGGGGTCTTTTCCGGAAAACGCGCCGCCGCCATGTCTCCCCATCCCCCCGTAAGTGTCTACGATGATTTTTCGTCCGGTCACACCAGAGTCACCCATTGGCCCACCGGTGACGAAACGTCCGGTAGGATTGACATGATAAATTGTATCTTTATCCAGCATATCTGCCGGAATGACCGGTTTGATCACGTGCTCAAGAATAGCTTCACGAATATCTTCCTGAGAAACCTCAGGAGCATGCTGAGTGCTAACCAGGACAGTATGCACGCGAACAGGCTTTCCGTAGTGATATTCAACGGTAACCTGGCTTTTTCCGTCAGGGCGCAGCCAGGGCAGGGTGCCGTCTTTGCGCACTTCTGCCAGTCGGCGGGTGAGTTTATGGGCTAAATAGATCGGCATGGGCATAAGAACGGGAGTTTCTCTGCAGGCGAAACCAAACATCATCCCCTGGTCTCCTGCTCCGATTGCTTCTGTTTCTTCTTCGCTCATTTCGCCAGATTTTGCTTCAAGGGCTTTATTGACACCCAGGGCGATATCCGTAGATTGCTTAGAAAGCGCTACGAGTACACCACAGGTGTGATAATCAAAGCCTTTATCTGTGTTGTCATATCCTATTTCCTTGATAGCATCGCGAGCGATTTGATCATAGTTTAATTGTGCGTTTGTGGTGATCTCACCTAGCAGCATAACGAACCCGGTTTTTGTCACGGACTCGCAGGCTACCCGTGAAAGCGGATCTTGCTCTAAGCAGGCGTCCAGAATCGCATCACTCACCTGATCGCATAATTTATCTGGATGACCTTCAGTCACAGATTCTGATGTGAATAAATATTTTTCAGATTCCATCATTGTTTTCATATTTGTAATACCTCCATCTTAAAATAAATTGCCCCGTCTAAGAGAGGGGCAGTCGCAAACATTGTTGCAGTACCTCTCATCTTCCAGTATTACTTTCTGTCGGAATTAGCACCTTATAAAAAACAATTCTCATTGATTTTCCTGGTTGCCGAGGTTTCAAAGGGCCGATCCCTCCACCTCTCTGGATAAGAGAACAATCCGGGGCTTTCAGTTGTTAATCGAGACGATTATAACACATGCATTTTTGATTGTTACCGATAATTTTATCCAACAGGGGTGAACAGGAAATTATTAAGATGTAATTAATAGAATGCCTTACAACTTGCTGCGGGGACAGGAATCTTGAAGGGTTTATCTGTTTATTGAGATATAAAAAATTTTGAAGTTAATCGTGTTTAATTATGTAGTGGTCAAAATCACGGGCTACAATGGCGCCAGGAAAAACTTTGCGGGCTTCATTTTCGACATCTTTTTCCCGATATCGTCTTGAGATATGGGTAAGGAATAACTGTCCAGCTTTTACTTCTTTTGCGAGAGAAGCCGCTTTATGTGCGGTGAGATGAGCGAATTGATGGGCCATATCTGACTCTTCCTGCAGGTAGGTTCCTTCGATTACCAGCGCATCCGCGTTTTTACAATATGGAACCAGGGATTTTGTTTCACCAGTATCACCAATGACAACCAACTTGGTGCCTGCTTGAAAATCACCTAAAACTTCATCTGCTTGAATGGTACGCCCGTCTGGTAATTCAGCAGCTTTTCCATTTGCGAGGTCTCTCCGCCACGGCCCCTGCGGTATGTTGAGGGCTTCGGCTTTATCTGCAAGGAAAGGGTGTTTTCCTTTTTCCTCAAAAACATAACCAAAACAATCTGGCCCGCGGTGGTTTACCGGGAAAGCATGAATGGTCATGTCATTCTCGGAGATGATCACCCCTTCGGTAATTGGAATCAAATCGATAGGAAAAGGGGTTTTTACCCCGCGGATAACCACTTTAAAAAGAAGATCGTGAATGCGGTCTAAAGCTGTTTGGCCTCCATAAATTTCCAGCTTTTCCATTGCTTCCCAGCGCAGAAAAGTAGAAACCAGTCCCCCCACACCGAGTATATGGTCTAGATGTCCGTGTGTGATTAACACCCGATTGAGTTTCCTAAAACCCAAGCCAGATTTCAGGATCTGGCGTTGGGTGCCTTCTCCACAGTCAAGCAGGAATCGGTGTTTACCACTCTTTATGATTTGTGCCGGCAAGCCGCGGCGTGTAGAAGGCGCTGATGCGGAAGTGCCTAAGAAAACTATTTCAAACAATCTGGTAGGTTCCTTTCTAAGTAGGTGCTATATTGTACCTTATGGCTCGGTTGAGTAAAACTTGTTCTTTTCGCATGATTTGCGATTAAAATATTTACATATTCAATTTTGTGCTAAGGAGGATTAGTGATTTGTCATACACCGTTTGGTGGAGAATCTGCTGGCATTCCAGACATGATTAGCGGCCTGGCGAAGTGTTTCACTCGAGATTTTCCGAAAATTAACCCAGAATTGACTCTTTCCAGAGGGCGATTTCATCAATACAATCAAGGAAGATATATTGGTATTATTCTTGCACCATCTATGGAGATGGTAATGTGTTTAAAGTGTTATTTTAGGATTAGTGCGTAAGGAGTATGAATGGATCTTTCAGTTATTCAGGTCGAAAAACCAGAAACGATTAATTTTATTTTTGGCCAATCGCATTTTATAAAAACAGTGGAAGACATCCATGAAGCGTTAGTTAATACTGTGCCGGGCATCAAATTCGGAATTGCATTCTGTGAGGCATCTGGAAAATGTCTGGTACGATGGTCAGGTACTGACGAGGCGATGATTGAACTCGCCAGGAAAAATGCAATGACAGTGTCAGCAGGACATAGCTTCTTTATATTTTTAGGAGAAGGGTATTTTCCGATCAACGTGCTCAATGCGGTAAAAAATGTTCCGGAGGTATGTTGTATTTATTGCGCAACAGCCAACCCGACAAAAATTGTCTTAGCAAAAATAGGTGAGGGTAGAGCGGTTTTAGGTGTTGCTGATGGGCTATCCCCGAATGGGATAGAAGGACCTGAAGATATCGCGTGGCGAAAAAAATTTCTACGTCAGATCGGATATAAAAGTTAGTCATTAAGGATAAAAGGAGAAGGAATTATGAAAAAGAAAATTATGGTAACAATGATTGTGATAGTCAGTTTTCTGGCAGGGTGCAGCCTGATTCCGCAATTTGAACAGGCGAAAGAGGAATATCTTGAAACCCGGGTAGCCGAACTACTTGAGGAACAGCCAGCTGAAGAACAAATGGTTGAAGAGTCTGTGGTAGAAGAACTGGCTGCTGAGGGTGAAGATAAATCTGGGGAAGAAACAGTGGCTGTAGAGGAAGAAGTAGTCGCTGAACCGGAAGTGGAAGAAACAGAAGAAGCAGAGGAAGTCATCGAAGCAGATGAAACTCCTGAAGAAACGGAAGTGCCGGAAGAGGAACCTGAACCAGAACCCGAACCAATTATTGAGTCAGATGACCCTGCAATTTATCTTGATGATCCGGCTTGGGTGGATGAGATGGAAAC
>CAZILY010000141.1:0-4550 GCA_964540175.1 uncultured Pelolinea sp.
GGTATTGCCATGAGTATGTATATCACGCTTCTTAATCCCAGGTTAATCGTTATTGGTGGCGGTTTGGGTTTAGCTTCGTATTCACTAATTGTCCCTGCTGCGATCAAAGAAGCACGACAAAGAACACTTTCCCGATATTGGGAAAAATTAGAAATTAAAAAATCAACAGTGGTGTCCAGCGCGATTGGCGCAGCATGTTTAGTTTGGAAATATTTTGAAAAGGGGGTGATGAAATATAAAATATGATCTCGAACACATAATTGAGAAATACTAATAAACACTAAATTAATAAAGGAGAAAATAATGTTAAAAAAACCATTAACCTTACTAAGTTTGATCCTGATCGCAGTTTTAGTTTTGACTGCATGCGGTCCGACGGAAGAGGTAACGCCAGCTGCTGAAGAACCAGCCGTTGAAGAGTCAGCTGCTGAAGAGCCAGCTGCTGAAAAGGTAACCCTGACTATTGATTCCTGGCGCAATGATGACCTTGCGCTTTGGGAGGATGTAGTTATCCCTGCCTTCAATGCGCACTATCCCAATATTGAAGTTGTCTTCGCCCCTACAGCCCCCGCAGAATACAATGGCATTCTGAGCACAAAGCTGGAAGGCGGTGTGGCAGGAGACTTGATCACAGCCCGTCCATTCGATAACTCACTTGCGCTTTTTGAGGCGGGTTTTCTGGCTGATTTAACCGATCTTCCAGGAATGGAAAACTTCGGCGATGCTGCTCGAAGCGCCTGGATCACGGATGATGGTGCATCTGTTTTTGCAGTCCCGATGGCGTCAGTGATCCATGGGTTCATCTATAATAAAGATGCTTTTGCTGAATTGGGATTAGAAGTCCCGACCACAGTGGATGAATTTTACGCTGTCCTCGATGCGATCAAAGCTGACGGCACCTATATCCCGCTGGCGATGGGCACCATTGACCTTTGGGATCCCGCCACAATGGGCTTCCAGAATATTGGGCCTAACTACTGGAAGGGTGAAGAGGGTCGAAAAGGGTTGATTGCCGGGACAGAGAAATTCACGGACCCGCAGTACGTTGCTGTTTTTGACCAATTGGCAAAATGGGCTCCCTACTTATCTCCTGGCTATGAAGCGCAATCCTATCCTGATTCCCAGAATTTATTCACCTTGGGGCAGGCTGCCATTTACCCCTCCGGATCATGGGAAATTGGCGTTTTCAATCCGATGGTTGACTTCGAAATGGGCGCTTTCAAACCCCCAGTGGTCGCTGCCGGTGATACTTGCTACATCAGTGACCACACTGATATTGCGCTGGCTATGAATGCGGCTACACCTCACCCAGAGGAAGCAAAATTGTTCCTGGAATGGATGACGACAGCTGAATTTGCTGACATCTATACCAACAATGTGACTGGCTTCTTCACACTTTCCAATCACCCTGTAGACGTAACTGATCCTGTGGCAGCTGAATTTCTCAGCTGGCGAAACGAGTGCGAATCCACTATCCGAAACTCGTATCAGATTCTGTCTCGCGGTGAACCAAACTTGGAAAATGAACTATGGGCTACCAGCGCGAATGTGATGAATCTCACCATGACTCCCGAAGAAGGGGCTGCGCAAATTCAAGCAGGCCTAGACTCCTGGTACAAACCATAGAAAATATCGGCAAAAAGATATAAAATGATATTGGGGCGGTTTCTTTAATTAGAAAACCGCCCCAATAAAACTATTCAGAGGTCACTCATGGACAAGCGAACAAAAACACATAGAAAAAAATTCCCTTTTTATATTATTGTTTTTATCGCTCCAGCAGTAATTATCTATACTGTTTTTATGGTATATCCATTAATTAATTCGTTGAAATTAAGTTTTTACAGTAAGGTTGCTGGTAATGGTGCATTCGTTGGTTTAGAAAATTATATACAACTATTAAATGATCCAAATTGGAAACCCCGCTTTTGGGGTGCAATGAAAAATAACTTCATTTTTTTTGCTATCCACATGATTGTTCAGAATCCGCTCGGGTTGGCGTTAGCTGCACTGATTTCCATGAAGTCGATAAAAGGGAGAGATTTTTATAGAGCCATTTATTTTATGCCCACGATTCTCTCTTTTGTTGTGGTTGGTTTTGTGTGGCAGTTGATCCTCAGTCCTTTGTGGGGGATTGGGCAGGGTATTATGGGGTTCCTGCACCTTGGAGAATATTTCAAACCCTGGCTGGGTTTGGAAGGTTCATCGCTGATTGCCTTATCACTGATTTCTGTCTGGCAATTTATTGGAATTCCCATGATGTTGATTTATGCGTCATTAATCGGAATTCCAGATGAATTAATTGAAGCAGCCACCATTGATGGTGCCAGCGCATGGAAAGTTTTTTGGAGGATTAAATTTCCCATTATCCTACCCACCATTGGAATGGTAGGAATTCTTACCTTTGTCGGCAACTTCAATGCATTTGACCTGATTTATACCACTCAAGGCGCACTCGCCGGACCAAATTATTCATCTGATTTGATGGGTACACTTTTCTATCGTACATTCTTTGGGCAGCAATTGCAGATGGGAAATCCAACGATGGGTGCGACGGTTGCGGGTATGATGTTCCTCACGATTTTAATCGGCGTTTTATTATATTTGTTTGTTTGGCAGCGTCGTGTGACCACTTACGATCTTTAGGAGAATACAATGAAACTCAATTGGCAAAAAGTAAAAAACCGGTTAAGAAATGTTCCCCCGCACATTTTTCTGGTTTTTTATTCTTTAATTGCATTGTTCCCTATATTCTTAATCATCATGAACTCATTTAAGGAACGGAAAGCGATCTTTAAAACACCCTATTTTTTCCCAACCGCAGAGACTTTTAGCCTGAAGGGATACGAAACGTTATTTGATAGAGCTAGATTTGAAATCTATTTTCTCAACAGCACCATCGTGGTGGTAGTTTCAATGGTGCTAATTCTTCTTTTTGGTGCCATGGCGGCGTATGCACTGGCGGAATATGATTTTCCTGGTAATCCTCTCCTTGGGCTGTATCTTTCGATTGGAATTATGATCCCTATTCGACTAGGCTCGGTTGGCATCCTGAACCTGATTGTAAAATTAGGTCTGATAAATACCTTGATGGCTTTGATTCTCGTATACGTAGCGCAGGGGCTGCCGATGGCAATTTTTATCCTGACGCAGTTTATGAAAGCCGTACCAAAGGAACTAAAGGATGCTGCCCGTGTGGACGGGGCCAGCGAATATTGGATATTTTGGTTGGTGCTACCGCTCGTTCGCCCGGCGTTGGCAACTGTGTCAATTTTTACTTTGTTGCCGATCTGGAATGACTTATGGTTTCCCCTTATCCTAGCAAATTCTGAAAAAACTAAAACTGTTACCTTAGGGGCTCAAGTATTCTTAGGTCAGTTTGTGATTGATTGGAATGCTGTGCTTTCTTCGCTTACATTATCGATGGTACCAGTTTTAATTTTGTATCTAATTTTCTCAAAGAATCTAATCAGAAACATCACCGCTGGCGCAGTGAAGTAAATTTAGAAAGGCAGAGGACATGAAAAAAGTTGGTATTCTTGGTACTGGGTTCATGGGTACAACACATGCTGAAGGATGGTTGCATACCGATGCTTCGATCTATGCTTGCGCTTCAAAAAACGAGGACCAGTCCAAGCAATTTTCTAAGAAATATCATGCAAAGATATTTTCAGATCTGGAGAACATGCTTCCAGAAGTAGATATTGTTGATATCTGTGTGCCTACACATTTGCATCATAAGATGGTGCTAACAGCAGCTGAAGCAGGAAAAACCATTATCTGCGAAAAACCTCTATCTTTAACAGTAGATGAGGGTGTGGATATGGTAAAAGCATGCCGGGAGGCAGGTGTGAAACTGCTGGTTGGGCATGTAGTCCGTTTTTTCCCGGAATATACTGCAGCACGCGAGCGAGTCTTGGCTGGTGAAGTAGGAAATATCTCTGTAGTACGCCTTTCACGCGAAGCATTTCAGCCATTCAATGAGTTTGACAATTGGTATGTGGACAATATGAAATCAGGCGGAATGATCCACGACCTAATGATCCATGATATTGATTTTTCTCGATGGGTTGCTGGTGATGTTGTAAAAGTTTTTGCGAAAAGCATAACTCTCAGCACAGGTTTAAAATCCTCTTTTGACCATGCAATGGCAATTCTTACCCATGCAAATGGTGTAATAACTCATTTGGAATGCTCTTGGGCTATGCCGAAACCAATCTTTCGCACATCGATTGAAATTGGGGGTAGTGAAGGTCTGATCATATATGATTCAGAATCTGCTTCACCGATTAATATTGCTTTACATAGGAATGTCGAAGATGACCATTCAGTTGGATTGCCTGACATGCTGATGACAGAAAGTCCTTATACGACACAGATAAAAGAGTTTTATGATGCCATCATTAACGATACCCCTACACGTGTCTCTGCGGAAGACGGGCTAGCAGCAGTTCAAATTTCACGAGCAGCAATAGAATCGGCGAAAACGGGGCGGGCTGTTGAAATACAACACCTCAAGGAGGTGTCAGCATGAGAATCGGTATTATGAG
>CAZILY010000142.1:0-4550 GCA_964540175.1 uncultured Pelolinea sp.
AATGTCTCAGTTGGTTCTGGAGACGGTGTGTGCGTGCTGGTGATTGTGGGTGAAGGGGATGGTGTGGGAGTTTCTGTATTAGGTAGCACATAAGTGATCGTTTGTGTAAACGTGGGAGTTACCGTTGAAGTTAAAGTTAATGTTTGGGTAACAACAGGGAACGTGAAAGTAGGGGACAAAATTGCCTCAATTGGATCTGGTGGTAATGAGGTCGTTGTGATCTGTTGGTCAATATTTAAATCTTTTTTATTCAAGAACAACATTAAACCAAAACAATAGCATGGAATCGTCAGGAGAATTGCTATTCCCAGATAAAGATGAACCCGCTTAATCTCTTTAATTCTATCTAACATCATCACCATTGGCACATGAGCACCATATTGTTTGGATTAAATTACTTTCCACTTTCACTTCTCTTTTAACTTCCGCTTGCCTGCCGAACAGCCATATAAAGATGTTCTGCCCTTAATTCACTGATCGATAAACAAGGCGCATCAAGATGATTGGCAAGTTCAGAAGCCAATCCCTGGTCATATGCAGCAGATTCCATGTTGATCACAATGCTGGTAATGTTTTTCTTAGTAATCTGGTCAGCGATTTTGTACGATTCTTCAAGAGGTGCAAAATTTCCCATCGATACATTGCCTGCACCATCCGTCAATACAATTAATAAAGGCATTATTTCTGGGTGCAGTACGGATTCTTTCTCCAGAATATCTGCTGCCATTTTCAACCCGGATGACAGGGGAGTTTTTCCACCCACTGGTATATTACTTAACACACGCTGAGCCAATTGTACTGAATTTGTGGGCGGCATTACCAGCGTCGCCCGGTCCTTTTGAAAAACAATTAATCCAACCCGATCACGCCGTTGGTACGCATCAGTTAGGAGCGACATAATAGCTCCTTTCGTCGCGCTCATCCGTTCCGCAACTGCCATCGACCAAGATGCGTCAACCACAAATAAAATCAAGTTTGCCGCTCTTCGCACGCGTACCTTACGCATATAGTCGCTGGGCCGGATATGAAACGCTACCTTATCGCTGGTTTTTTTTCTTTCTTCCTGAAAAGGTGCGGCCGCACGCAAGGTAGCATCAAATGCAAGATCGAAAGTGCTCCCATTCGCAGGTCTGGACTGGATATATCGGCCGCGTTTTCGCTCCGTTTTAGTTCGGGAACGCCGCCCGCCATAACTGCGCACCATTTTATCTAAAGGTGTATCTAATCGACGCGGCGCGAAAAATTCTCCTGATTTTACCTTTTGCCCTCCTTCCCACCAATTCGCGTTGAATTGTTCAAAAGCATTCTGTGGAGGAATTGGAACTTCGCCTTGTTGGGAGGGAAGCTCCCCCGCTTCTTCCCCCCTCAGACTTTTTTTGGGGAGTCCGATCCTTCCTCTGATTCTTTTTTCTTCTCAGAAGGCTGCGTACTTTCCCCCTGCGAACCGATCAACTGTTCAATATGCTCACTAATTTCCTCGACGCCCATATTGTTCTGATGGTAAGGTCCGCCTTTCATTCGATGTGGTAATGCCAATTCTGCTGCTAAGGCAATATCCATTTCTGTTAGATGGTCCCGGCCTTCCAGAGCCGCGTGCGCTCGGGCGGCCTTGAGGATAACCAGGTCTGATCGATGTCCATCCACATTCAACGACGCAGTCAGTGACGCAATCGCCAATAGATTGCGATCAGAATGTTTTACCTGGTCAACCAGCGTGCGTCCAAGATCAATTCTCCTGGATAATTCTTCTTCTCTCACTAACCATTCCTGCCGAAAAAGCTCCGCATCTTGTTCAAAAGCAAGATTACGTTCCATGATTTGCACACGTTCTCGCAGATCCCGGATGCCGTGAATCTCTACAGATAAAGCGAAGCGGTCTAATAACTGCGGCCGCAGTTCCCCCTCTTCTGGATTCATTGTCCCGACAAGGATGAAGCGGGAAGGATGGGTAAAAGAAATACCTTCACGCTCAACAATATTCATGCCCATTGCAGCTGAATCTAATAAAACATCTACCACGTGGTCATCAAGCAAATTGACTTCATCAATATACAAAAGCCCGCGATTTGCTGATGCTAAAATTCCAGCGTCAAAACGGCGTTCACCGCGCTGGATAGCTGATTCAATATCCAGAGTGCCAACAACCCGATCTTCAGTTGCAGAAACTGGCAGATCCACAAATGGTGTTCTGCGAACCGCGATGGGCAGTTCTTCCCCGCGTTCCGTTCTTTCACGGCATTCAGTACAATACGTGTCCGGGCGGTCTGGGTCACAGGCAAATCTACAGTCTTCAACAACCCTCACATTGGGGAGTAAAGCAGCCAGTGCTCTTGCAGCTGTCGATTTTGCTGTTCCGCGTTCTCCACGAATCAGTACACCCCCAATACGCGGATTCACCGCGTTTAAGATCAACGCGCGTTTCATACGCTCCTGTCCAACAATCGCGGTAAACGGATAAACAACTCTCATTTAATCATTCCTATTTTAGTATTTTATGTGCGCTGTAAGTTTACCATCAGTGACTATTTTCTTACCGAGCAGCAAAATTTCTAACAAGATATTAAAACCAGTTAAAAAACCAGACCATCGGCATAACCATGGATTAAACTGTCCATGGGGTTTACAAGCGGAAATAGGAAAAACGCTTTAATCCAAATATTGCATATTTCTTGTATGAATTTAAAAAACAGGCGCATCAGCGCCTGTTTGTGTTTTTAGCAAGTGGATTATTAATATGCAACCGTACTGACAGAAATGCCCAGGGCGCCCGGCCCAGCATGGGTGCCGATAACAGGGCTTAATGGATAAATTCCTACTTCATAGCAATCCAGCATCCCTTGAATTTCATCCCGCATCGTTTCGGCTTCTTTCAATGCTTGCGCGTGATAAATAGCCACATAACATTTTTTCCCGGCTGCTTTTTCGACAGCCAACTCTAACAAACGTTCAACAGCTTTCTTTTTCGTACGCACTTTTTCAAAAGCCTCGATCTTTCCCTCTCCATTCAAGTAAAGAATCGGCTTGATGCTTAGCGCAGTTCCAAAGTAACGTGAAGCACCGCCAATGCGGCCGCCCTTATGCAGGTATTTCAATGTGTCAACCACAAAATACGTACAGACAGAAGCCGATATCGTACGCGCCAGAACACTTACTTCTTGCAGTGATTTTCCGCTTTCCACAGCAGTAGCGATCGCTTTAACGACTATTGCCAAGCCTCCTGCGGTTGTTTTGGTATCAATAACCTCTACTGGAATATCTTTAAACGCTTTTTGAGCCATTAGTGCCGAATCTATTGTTCCGCTGATCCCTGAAGAGATTAATGCGACGATGATACCATCGTAATCTGCCGCTTTTTCTTTGAAGATCACTTCAAATTCCCCATACGTTGGCTGCGAAGTGGTTGGGAGCGTGGAAGATGCCTTCAATCGATCATAGAATTCATTTGCTGAGATATCCACGTTATCTTTAAAAGTGTCTTCATCCCAGTGCAAATTCAAAGGGATGACTTGAATATTGTGCTTTTTTACATAATCCTTTTCTAAATATGCGGTACTATCCGTGATTATTGCGATTTTCGCCATTGAAAACTCCTTTATTTTATATAAATAATTACTCTCTACTCTTAACAAGAGAAACCATAAAAAGTTACATATAAACCGGTTTGGTACTGAGCCAAGATATTGTATCCATTCCAAGGGCCAATTTCAACGAAAGCTTTATCAAGCATAACAGGTATTACATAGCGGATAGAATCATCCATATCAGGTAATTGTTGTTTCAATGCCCAGAAAGGGGTCTGGTAATCAAGCGAGGAATGTTCACGAATATTATTATAGTAATACATATAACCCATAGCCTCATCCAATAATTGTGTTTCGCTGTGGAACTTGAACGCTCTGGGGATATAAAACTCCTCATCATCTGTGCGGTGGGAACGTTCCACATGAGCATTTTCCTCACAATGGCCCTTATGGTTTTGGATAAGTCGACAACCAAACCCAGCGATCAGTTTACGCAGCTCTTTAACTTTCATCCATGACTTTCCTCCGAACTCCTCGCCATTGTCTACAGTGAAGACAATCTTGGCCGTGATCCCATGGGCACGCAACCAGGATATGACCCATAGATACCAGCACAAACCATTGGTCCAGGACTTCTCACGAGAATAGGCGATCAATTTAAAGCGTGAGTTGACATCCAAAGCACTCCACTGGTAATTAGGGATGTAATAGCGATCCAGATGAATGATTTGGGCTTCAGAGAGCGCTTTTTTATCACGAATATGCTTCAAATCTATCTGTACGATCTCAAACGGCTTGGCTGAGTACCAATCCACAAACTCACATTTCTTCTTACGCTTTCTGCGGGCAGGCAAACGACCGGTTAACTTGTCACGGTTGCGCCGCAGAATATTGCGGATAGTACCCCGGATCAACCTGCACTCCCTCATACTTGGATAAATACAATAACACAGTCGTATTGGCCCAAAACGAATCTTATTCTTGGCTGCAATGACCTGCTGTTCTACTGCGGCAGGTGTTTTTCTGGGC
>CAZILY010000143.1:0-4547 GCA_964540175.1 uncultured Pelolinea sp.
ACGGACTTCGCCAGGGCATAATCAAAATCAATCCGTCATCCCGCACATGGATCCCCTTGGCCGACATTCTGGCCGCCACCCGCTCCAAGACCGCTCCGGTGGTTTGGAAGCGCCGGCTATGGGGAACTGCTCGGGACCAAAAGCTGCTCGATTTGCTCCAATTTATGCCGTCGTTGCATGAGCATGTCGATGTACTCAGTGAGTTGCGTAAGAAGGGACTACCTCGGACGAAAAGATGGGTCGCTGGGGAAGGAATAAAACCGTGGCCAATAAATAAAAATAAATTGGATCGTTCCCCAAAGGTATTAAGGTGGTCCCATGAAATGCCCTTTGTCGAAACAACACCATGGAGTTCGGATCTCATACTATTTCCAAACGAAACAATTCCATTAGGAGAAAGACTGAGAAAAAGGAATTACAGGGCAGACGTTTTATATAGCCAACCGCCGTCAGAGCTTTTCTGTGAACCGATGGTTCTATTTAGCCGTGGTTTCGACAAGGTTTCATTTTGTGACTTCGATGTGCTTTTTCAGCATTCCCTTAGATCTATCAAAGGAGCGCAAGAAGATTCAGATCTTTTAATGTTTTTAGCTGCATACTTGAGGTCAAGTCTGGCTAGATATTTTCTATTCCACACTACTGCTAGCTGGGGAACAGAAAGAGATCAGGTTCATTTTGGAGAAGTTCTAAACACTCCTTTCCCTTTGCCCGGAAATGATTTCATTTCGGCAGACGCAGATCAAATAGTAAAGCAAGTGGCCTATAAACTTAATAAACTAAGTAAAAAGTTGAAAGCCTCGCTTGACCAGATGAAGACAAAAGCTAAACAGTATTCCCTGGTTACAGAAGCTAAAACGGATATCAAAAAGAAATGGAAAAAGGAGCGAAAAAAACACGTCGATGCAACTCAAGATGAGATTGATTTGCTGATTTTCCAATATTTCGGATTATCCATGCAAGAAATTGCCCTTATTGAAGATACAATTAATATTTTTGAACCTAGTTCCACACCTCCGAATAGGCATCATAAAAAACTCATAACCCTCAACCCAATGGAAAAGGCAAGAGTGGCACCTTATGCCGAACAAGGCTTGGGTGCATATGCGGACACCTTGACAACAACGCTAAACACCTGGGCCGAAGCTGAAAGGTCAAGCCATCGCGTTCGCGCCGAAGGTGGGACATACAAAGAGACGGGCCTGGCAATGGTTACGGTTCGTCTTTCGCAAAAAGAGGTGCCCTATCGAGATAAATCACTTTCCAAAGACCTGTCCAAGGCTTTGAAAGCCTACAATGAACGCATATCAAATAAGCGTGGCGCCCTAACGTATGAGCGCGATATTCTTATTTTTCAAGGTGAGACGATACATATTGTGCGACCAAACATCCTTCTAAACTGGACGCGTACAGCTGCCTTGAACGATGCAGCCAGAATTTACGGCGACATTGCCTTGGCCAATAAGGAATCGCAATGACACGCCATCCGGTCGGCGCATATGAGCGGCTTTTCCCGCAACAGCACATCCCCGTCATTCTGCGTTTGCTTCTTCAGGCTGGAAAAAACATACGCAAGCAAACGCCAACGGATCGCGAGGACTGGATCACCACAAGGCTTCATCGTCGGCTCATCCGTGTGCCTTCATTTCGTGACGGCCCACTCCAAATCCATTTACAGCCCGACATTGTAAGTTCTGACGCCAATCCTGAAATAAATACGCCCGAGGGCCGCCTCGACCTGCAAGTATCTTGCGGGCGCGGGCACGAGGTCTATTTTGCCATAGAAGCCAAAAGATTGCGTGTGTCGTTACCCAGCAGATTCTTCTTGGGCGGGCCGGAATATGTGAAAGATGGAATGATGCGATTTATAACCGGCCAGTACGCACCTTTTATGCAGGCCGGCGCCATGCTCGGCTACGTTTACGACGGAGAAACAAAAAACGCTCGCGCAGATATCGACCAGCAGATTCAAGAGAGGGCGGAAGGATTAAAACTAAAGGAACCCAAAAGACTTTTACCCTCCCCAATATTACCAGATCAGCCCATTGATGAAACGAATCATGATTTGGATAGACGCTCTTTTACAATCTTTCATCTTCTTCTTGATGTTTAGTCAAGTATTGAAACCCCTGTCCTCAGGGCAAGGGCAGAGTTCAGAGGCTTTGGCATCTGAACCACTCCATGCTACTCCAAGGTAGAGTTGTCCCCACAACTAAAAACCGAGAAGTAACATATGACCCGTTTTAAAAAGTTATCACAAACGCTTTGGCATTTCACGGCATTTAAAAAGTATATACAAAAGCGGGGAGATAGATCGGGAGGCAACTATTACATTTTTTGCAACAAGTGCCACTGACGGGAAAACTTATCAGGTGGAGTATTTCAACCTAGATGCCATCGATTGTAGAGAATAACTCTGCGGAGAAAGAAACGATGGTAAGACTGATCGTAAATTTGATTAACAACCGGAATTTGAAACAATTGCCTTCACGCCAAAATTCACCACCACTAACCGAATCACCGCCTGTCTTACCCGTATCGAGCGGGTCCGAGGGTTTTTGGAAGCGGCTACACTTTCCGAAAACTGAGTTCGGAAGATGGGTAACCGGGCCTTGGTACTGGAAGCCCACCATACGACTCATATCGAAGGCACCCGCCTCACGCTGGAACAAGCTAAGCGCCTGTGGCAGGGCAATAGCGTTCCCGAAACCGACCCGGATGATGCGCGGGAACTACTGAATTACCGCAGGGCTTTTAATTTCGTTTCAGAGTATCTTGCGAGTGGTGATCCGATTACGGAAGGTCTTGTACGGGAAATCCACAAACGGTTGGTGGAAGGCGTTAGAGGTGGTTCGGCAGCTCCGGGCGATTACCGGAAAATCAAGAACTACGTGGTTAATTCCGTTACCGGCGAAACGATCCATACACCGCCTCCGGCGCATGATGTTCCCATCATGATGGCTGAGTTGGTGAAATATCTAAACAACGAAGCCGAAACGCATCTTGTGTTGGTGAGTGGCATCGCCCAGTTCCAGCTCGTGCACATCCATCCATTCCTGGACGGGAACGGTCGAATCTCGCGGCTGCTCTCCACCCTGTGCCTTTACAGAGCCGGATATGATTTCAAACGGCTGTTCACGATCAGTGAGTATTACGACCGGGACCGGCCCGCCTTCTACCTGGCCATCCAGATTGTCCGCGAGAGCGAAATGGAGATTACCAGTTGGCTAGAGTATTTCATCGAGGGGTTGAGCACTCAGCTTGCAGAGGTCCGGGAGCGGGGGGAACAGGCCATCCGACGCGATGTGATGGCCAAACAGAAGAACCTCTCAGACCGCCAGGCCCTGGCACTATCACATATCCTGGCGCATGGCAGTTTGAATATCCAGGATTTTGAACGACTCTCTCCGCATGTTACCCGCCGCACACTCCAAAGGGATCTCAAATTAATGGTCGACAAAGGCTTGGTTGCAGAGAAAGCTACAAGTCCGACCGACCCGACAAGGCATTATGTATTGGTGGATATCCTGCATAGATAAATCAGTGTGACAAGCTGCGACATCGAGCTATGACATGCTATGCCACCAGCTGTGACAAACTGTGACATCAGTTTCGCATCTGGGCCTGCAATGCGCTGCGAGATCCGATTTTGAAGGGCTATTCGGTCAACCGAAAGCGGTTCCAAGAACTGCAACAATCCTTAAAGCCGATAGGACAGGTACGAGGTGGCTTCCCATCAGGCCAAGGCGTTGCTGTATGTCGTTACCGATTACGCCTATACCCTGGTCGCCATCACGTTGATGATAGCCGAGAGCAATCCCGCAGAAAAGAAACCATGTTCAGGCTGATCGTCAATTTGATCAACAGTCGGAATTAGAAAAAATGGCCTTAACCTCACCATTTACCATTGCCAACCACCTCACAACCATTTTGATAATCATTACCAGGCGGTTCTGAAAGGCAAAATCCTAATAGTGAATACCAGTATTACGAGTTTCTCGCCATCGAAAGGCCACTGATGTCGGAGGAGACGTCTGGCCTGCGCGCGCTATCGACCCAGGCCCACATTACGCCTGTTAGTTTTACCAACGAATACAACTGGGGCGATTTCAAGGGCAATCCGGCTGATTTAATGCAACGGTTTTTCGATGTCCATGTCTATGTGTCCAACTGGATGACGGCCATTTTTATGGTGCGCATGCCTATCGAGGCGTTATCGCAAAAAACGGCCAAGGCCATTGCGATCCGCTTTATTCTTGATTTCAAGGCCACGAAAACTCATTGGGTGATCACCTGGAGCCTGAACGAGTCCGAGAACTACGATCGCTTCGGCATTGAGGACGATCGCGGCTGGATGTCGCGCCTTGCCCCGGTGCGGGACGAGTTGCTGCGCGGGGATATCCGCAGTCTTTATATTACTTTATGGGCTTTCTATACTTTTAATCAACTCATTGGCGATATTTGGACTTTCAATGCGCATGATGCTTTCTTGAGAGCTGCCGTAACTCAAAAGATTGACACTGCCATACCACACTATTTTTTGATCCATG
>CAZILY010000144.1:0-4534 GCA_964540175.1 uncultured Pelolinea sp.
TAAGAAAAGGTTGATCGCAATTAAGGGAGTAGGTAATTATGCGGCAGATTCTATGTTAATGCTGTTGGGGCGGTATGATCAGATCCCGGTTGATACGGTTTTCCGCAGTTTTATGAAGGCAAAATATTTTCAAGACAGGCAGTTTTCTGAGGAAGCGGGACTGAGCATATATGACGAATGGGGGCAGTGGAAATATTTAGCGTATTGGAATGATATGCTTGCTTTTTATTATCCAAAGGCAGAAATTGAATAGACCGCATTGAAACGTTGATGCCAAAATTGCTATAATAAAGAACGTTAATGTGTAAGGACATAAGGAAGAAAAGGAGAGGTAAAAAAAATGAAAAGGACAAAGTTTGTTGTAATAGGATTAATCCTCTTATTGGTAATTATTGCATGTGATATCGGCCCCATATCCATTGATTTAGGCGGTGAAGGGGAGGGCAGTCAGCCGAAGGCAGCCTCAGTTGAAGCCGGGATTGATTCCCCTGGCAACGGGACATCTCTGCCGATGGGCCCGGTTGAGATAGCGTACCACGCGACCAGCACTGAAGGCGTATCCTTTGTTGAATTAAGCGTGAATGGAGAAGTGGTCAGTTCAATTGCCAGCTCGGACTCGACCCAAAAAGTGGTTGCTTTGAAATATACGTGGCAGCCAAATGTTTCTGGGAGCCATATCATCAGAGTGCGTGCACAGAACAGCGCGGGCGCATGGAGCGATTTTTCTACTGCGACGATTATCATTGAGGGTGAACAGCAGGTTCAACAGCCGCAAGATTCACCTGTGGAGCCTGAAGATCCAAAGGAGACAGAGACCCCTTCTCCAACCGCAACACCCGAGGAAATGACCATTCATAATATAGAACATAATCTGGATAAGTTCTATTATGGCAACGGCGCATGCGGAAGCCGCGAAATTACGATATCGGCTGATGTTACGCATCCGGATGACGCATTCGCAGCGATTCTCTTTATACGATTCTGGGATATCGAAGGAGCAGGAACAACAAAATGGGATTCTGGGCGGGCGATGGTGCGTAAATCTGATGGGCACTTCAGTGTTACTTTGTTTTCCGAGAGTATCCCGAATTACAACGCTTATGAATTTGCTGTGGTGAATTATCAAATTGTTGTACAGAATAAAGCCGGGAACAATCTCGCGCGATCAGAGGTGATCAAGAAATTGGGGCTTGAGCGCTGCCGTAATCAATTGACCACTAAAAACCTGCCTTGAGGCAGGTTTTTAGTGCATCCAGCCAAAAATTGGGCTTGACAACGGTTGATTTTATAATAGAATAATACCGACCAGTCGGTCGGTATTTATATGCAAACAAGAAGTAAAAAAACCCGCAGCCAGATTATGGATGCTGCAATCGAAGAGCTTTGCCGCAAAGGATACGATGCTGCAAGCGTATCTGATATTTGCAGGGAAGCGGGAGTCAGCAAAGGTGCGTTTTATCATCATTTTCCTTCTAAGCAGGCATTATTTCTGGCTATTATGCAGGATTGGCTGAGAGGAATCGACACCCATCTTTTTTCAAAACGCATACCAGAGAAAAGCGTTCCCCAGTCTATTCAAGATATGGGCAGTACGCTTGGGATGATTTTCCAGGCGGCGAGCGGGCAAATGCCGATGTTTATGGAATTTATGGTACAGGCAAGCCGCGATGAAGAAGTTTGGAAAGCTGTGATAGCGCCGTATCGGCAGTATCAGAAAAGTTTTTCCGGCTTAATCGACGAAGGAAAAAATGAAGGATCTTTCAAGGCAGATGTAGATGTGGAAGAAGCAGCATGGATACTAATTTCCCTGGCCGTTGGAATTCTTTTGCAGGGAATTGTTGACCCGGGCGCGGCGGATTGGGAAAGAGTAACAAACAAAGGTGTTGAGATGATCTTAGACGGACTAAAGAGGAGAGAGGCATGATCTTAGTAACAGGCGCCGCGGGACATATTGGGAATGTGCTGGTTAGAGAACTTTTGTCAGAAGGCAAGCGTGTACGCGCTTTGGTCCTCCCGGGCGAAGATACATCTTCTTTAGAAGGGCTTAATATTGAATTCGTGGAGGGGGATGTCCTTGATTCGTTATCCCTGAACCAGGCAATGAAAGGGATTGACACCGTTTTTCATCTTGCGGGCGTGATTTCCATTATGCCGGGGCAGAATGATTGGATGTGGAAAGTGAATGTGGTAGGGACAAAAAATGTTATCCAGGCTTCAAAAAATGCAGGTGTCGCCCGCTTGGTGTATACAAGTTCAATTCACGCTTTCAGCCGGGACTGGAAAGGGAAGATTGATGAAAGTGTTTCGTTTGATCCAGACAACCCGGTGGGTGGATATGATCGAACAAAAGCAGCAGCGTCTTTGGCCGTGCTTGATGCGGTAAAAGATGGCCTGAATGCCGTGATCGTATGCCCTACAGGGGTGATTGGCCCACATGATTACCGCGGGTCGGAAATGGGAGAACTGCTGACGGATTGGCTGCGAAGAAAATTACACTTCCTGGTAACGGGGGCTTATGATTTTGTGGACGTGCGCGATGTTGCTCGCGGACATATTCTGGCATGTGAGCAAGGCCGGGCAGGGGAGGTATATATTCTGTCTGGACGGCAGATCAAGGTGCTTGAGTTGAAGAAACTGGTTCAGGATGCTCTTGGCTATCGAATAGTTGCAGTTACCATTCCAATGTGGATAGCTAAGATAGGATCAAAGATCATGCCGTTGTATTATAGTCTGATGAAGAAAACCCCTAAATTTACAGATTATTCTTTAAAAACATTACAGAGCAATTCAAATATAAGTTGTGAAAAAGCCAAGCGAGAGTTAGGATATAATCCGCGGGCTTTAGCCGCCACCATTAAAGATACTGTTAGGTGGCTGATACAAAAAAAGAAAAAGAAGGTATCCGGTAAATCCGGTTAAAAGTCATATATGTCAATTTCATGGAAGAATAAGACTGCCGTAATAACCGGCGCGTCATCGGGCGTTGGCGCTTCATTTGCAAAGTTTTTAGCTCAAGAGGGGCTGCATGTGGTATTAACAGCCCGCCGGGAAGAGCGGTTAAAAGATTTACAAGCAGGGATAATCGATAGAGGCGGAAAAGCAGATTATTTTGCGGCAGATATAAGTATAGAGAACGAGCGCGAGGCGCTATTTAAAAAGATCAATGCTGCGGTTGGTGATGTTGATATCTTGATTAACAATGCGGGTTTTGGTTGGTATGGATATTATTCTGATATGCCGTGGGAGTTGGCAAAACAGATGGCGGCAGTGAACATGATAGGTGTACTGCACTTGACAAATCAGTTCCTCCCGGGCATGCTTGTGCGGGGAAAAGGGCATATTATTAATATCGGCTCGATCGCGGGCGGTTTACCCAATCAAGGTATCGCAGTTTATTCAGCCAGTAAAGCGTTTATTGATGCCTTCACCACATCACTATACCGTGAATTGCGAGGTTCTAATGTCCAGGCAAGTGTTATGCGGCTTGGGCCTGTAAAAACCGAGTTTTATGACCAGGGCAGAGAATTAAAGAATGGCAGAAGCATCCCAGCAGAGAAATTTGCCATTTCAACCGAAAAGGTTGACTCAGCGTTGTGGCGGTTGATCAACCATCCTCAACGAGTTGTTTACGTGCCTAGATGGCTGGCTGTTTCCCGATTTGTTGAAATCATCTTCGGTGGTGTGATTGATCGAATAGGACCCGTTCTTTTAAAGAAGAGAGATAAACACAAAAAACAGGAAAGTCAAATCGATCGCATTAATCGATGATCTGCATTGGAAGCATAACAATCCGCATTGTGACAGGAGCTCCCAGTTGATCGACAAGCGCGGAGTGCAAGAAAAGTATTTCCGGAGGAGCTAACTCTCTAACCATCCGCAAAGTAACGGTAATATCTGTTTTGTTTTCAACAGAATTTATTTCCAGATCAACCAATTGCGGCTGCACAGAATTCGGCAAATTGGACATGATCACATCACTGACGTGATTGTCAAGGCGCGCAGTAGAAACAGAATTCCAGGCAAATATCATAAGGGGAATGGCGATGATGAGCATCATGATAGCGGACACCCATACAGAGCGCGAGAGATCCTTGGTTTTTTTGAACTTATTCGGACCAAAACCCAACAAAGCGAACGTGATGATTGCCGCGAAAGCAATAGCGGCAAAGTTGGTAAAAAATTGAAGGGCAGCGCCGAGGACAATAACTGTACTCTGGAATGCGATTCCAAACCCAATTGTACAAAGAGGGGGCATGAGCGCGGTAGCTATCGCTACCCCCGGCAGAGCAGCATCTAAGCGGGGATGAGCCAGCGCATAAGCCGCTGCTGCGCCTCCTACAATGGCGATACCAAGGTCAAACGGGGACGCGGTTGTGCGAACCATGACCTCATGGGGGATTGATGCATGGATACTGTATGGCAAGCGGTAAGTAAAAAAGGATATTAAAGCAGATATCCCTATCGCGGCTCCGGCGCCCTTGACGATTGCGACAAAAGATCGGTTGAACATCCTCTGCAAGCCAGAGAGAGAGGC
>CAZILY010000145.1:0-4446 GCA_964540175.1 uncultured Pelolinea sp.
TTATGGCGCGCGTGTTAGACGCAGGTGCGATGGGGATCATGGTGCCGCGTGTGGAGACGCGAGAGCAGGTTGAACGGATCATTGAAAACACGCACTACCCACCCATAGGAGTTAGGGGCTGCTCTGTACCGAAGGGGCATAATGATTTTATTCCACAGAATGTATGGGAATTTACGGAACAGGCGAATAAAGAGCCGATGATCATCCTGCAAATTGAGCGAGAAAAAGCAATCGAGAATATTGATGAACTACTTTCAGTGGATGGGGTAGACGCGTGCGTTTTAGGCCCAGTGGATCTGAGCTTGAGCATGGGCATACGAGATAAGGATGTATTAACGGCATTAGAACCAACCATTCAGACTGTTCTGGATTCAGCGAAGAAGCATAAAGTACCATGCGGGATTCATATTGGCAACCTGGATTGGCTGATCGAGTGGGATAAGCGCGGGATGCAGATCATCTGCTATTCAAATGATATTGTTTTCTTGAGAAATGGTGCAACCATAGGTATCAACAAGCTGCGTGAAGCAGCGCACAAACACACAAAATAGAAATTTTTAGGAAATATAAAATATAAATTTGCATAACGAGATCATAAAGGAGGTAGACATAATGGAAAAGCTATTGATCAAGAACGGCCTGATAGTGACCATGAACCCGGATAACGAAGTGATCCGAGATGGGTCAATCTATGTTGAGGATAACATTATTAAAGAGATCGGGCCTGATTCGGAAATTTCTAATAAAACCGGGGCAAAGGAGATTGACGCGCACGGGAAAACTATTATCCCTGGAATGATAAGCTGCCATAATCATCTTTACAGCGCGGTGGTTCGCAGCATACCATATTCAGGATTCGAGTCTCCAGATTTTTCGTTTGTTTCATGGATGGATCGATTTTGGCTACCGCTGTTAGAGGACAAGGTGGACCAGGAGGTGATGTACGCAGGTACTCGCGCGAATGTACTTGACCATATGCGCAGCGGGATCACAACCACCACAGATACTGCTGAAGGTTCCTACGCGCTGCCGGGTGCACTTGACGCGGTAGATGACGCATGCATGGAAACAGGAATCCGCGCTGTGCTTTCTTTTGAGACGACGGGCCGGATCAGCGAGAAAAACGCGGCAATGGGCTTGCAAGAAAACGTGAATCATATCAAAAAAACACGTGATCGAGATTACGACCGAATTACAGGCCGAATTGGTGTCCACACAACTTATACATGCTCCACTGACTTATTACAAGAAGTGAAGAAAACAGCAGATGAGCTCAATGTTGGTTATATGATGCACCACCTTGATGACCGTTATCATCACTTTGATACATGCAGACGGTTTGGAAAACGTCCTACCCGCTACCTGGCAGATATTGGTTTCCTAAGCCCGAACCTGATTTTGTTCCACTGCAGCTATATTGACCAATGGGCAGATCCGCCAATCTTTAAGGAATATGATGTGAAGGTAGCCCACAATTCAGAATCAAACGCGATATTTAGCTTTTGGCCGGATATGCTGCATTTGATCCGAGAAGGAGTAACCGTTGGGTTGGGTACCGATGGACAGACATTCAACTACTTTGAGGTGATGCGAACCACGCAGATGATCCACCGCATTAAATACGAGAATCCGGAATTGATGAAAGATGAGCAGGTGATGCGCATGGCGACAACAGAGGCTGCCAAAGTGCTTCAGATGGAAGATTCGATTGGCTCCCTGGAAGTTGGGAAAAAAGCAGATATTGTGCTGCTTCGGGACCGCTCAACTGTCCCTGTTTTTGAGGTAAATGCGCTTAATTACATTGTCAATACATGTGAAAGAACCGATGTAGATACAGTCATTATTGATGGTGAAGTGCTTATGGATAACGGAAAATTTACTAAAGTTGATGAGGAAGAAGTGTACGCAAAATCCAAAGAACAAGCGATAAAACTCTGGAAGATTAATGATTGGCCGCTTCCGTAATGGATGAGTGAAAATAAAAAGAGCCGATAACAGAACCTAACCAAGGAGGTGTGTAAAAAATAATTGAGTGTGAAAAAGATCATATAAATCGGTTAATAAAATATAGTCAAGGAGAGATTTAAAAATGAAAAAACTTTACAAGATTTTTATTGGATTGCTGGTATTGACACTGGCATTCACTGCCTGCGCTCCTGCAGCTGTTGAAGAACCCGCAGAGGTTGAAGAGGTAGTTGAGGAAGTAGTAGAAGTTGAAGAAGTGGTTGAAGAAGAACCACTGACGATTGCGCTGGTTCCCGCAGGCCGGATTGGTATGGATGGATTTATGTTCCTGGCAGGGCAGGGTTATAAGAAAGCCGCAGCAGAATTTGGCTTTGAGGAAAGAATCCTTGAGAGTGAAGTACCAGAAGAATGGGAGCGCAATGTTCGTACAGCCGCGCAGGAAGGTTATGACCTGATTGTTGGTATTGGCGGTACAATGTCGGATGCTATTGCAAACGTTGCCCCGGATTTTCCGGATATCCATTTCGCGCTGGTTGACTCGTATCCAGGTGGTGATAATGTAGTTGGATTGATCTCGCAGGAGCAGGAAGGCTCCTTCTTGGCAGGTGCTCTGGCGGCTGCGATGACAACGGACACCACCCTCGAAAACATGAATGAAGATAGAATCATCGGTTTCGTAGGCGGAATGGATGTGCCGAGCGTTAACCGCTTCATCAGTGGTTATAAGCAGGGCGCTGCATATATGAGCCCTGGAGTTTCGGTAGTGGTCTCCTATATAGGATCGTTCCGTGATCCCGCAAAAGCGAAAGAACTTGCTTTGGCCATGTTCCAAAATCAGGATATAGATATTGTTATGACGGTCAGCGGTTCTTCTGGTGATGTAGGCGTTTTTGAAGCGGTCGAAGAGACCGGCGCTTATGGTATCGGTGCTGATATCAATTGGGATGACACAGTACCCGGTCACATTTTGACTTCAGTCTTAAAATCAACGGACAGTGCGGTGTATGACGTGATCGCCCGTGAATTTGCCGGTGAATTTGAAGCTGGCGAAATCAGATATGGTGTTACATCTGGTGTTATGGATATCACTGACATGTCAGCAATGGGAGATGCTATCCCGCAAGAAATTCGTGACAAACTTGCTGCTATAAAAGATAAGATTTCCAGCGGCGATATTGTTGTAGAACGCCCAGAATAAGGATTTGAAATAAAAAACGGGGCCTTTTTTCGGAGAAAAATGAGAAAATTTTTTACCGGGGAAAGGTCCCAAAACGAGTTAATTAATTTATTTTGTAAGTATTAAGTTCATAAGATTGGTGAAAAACCATGGCAGAAGCAATTGCAGCTGAGAATATTACCAAAACTTTTCCCAATGTCACGGCCAATGATTGTGTGACCGTTTCAATTAAAGAAGGCACTATCCGGGCGGTCGTTGGCGAGAATGGTGCTGGGAAAACCACGTTGATGAAAATCCTCTATGGGCTGTATCAGCCAGATTCTGGAACAATCCGCATTAAAGGAGAGGATGTGAAGCTTTCCAATCCCAGAGATGCAATTTCGAGAGGAATTGGGATGGTACATCAGCACTTCATGCTGGTGCCTTCATTTACACTTGCGCAAAATATAGCATTAGGAGTTGAACCCCAAAAGCGAATATTTATTGATGAAGATAAACTTAATGAGAGCGTGCAGAAAATCTCAGAAAAATATGGTTTTGATATCGACGTACATAAATTGGCGATGGATGCCTCGGTTGGTGAACAGCAGCGTGCTGAGATTTTGAAGGCATTATACCGTGGTGCAGACATTTTGATCCTTGATGAACCCACCGCAGTTCTTACCGATATGGAAACAAAGGAATTATTTGTAATGCTCCGCAATCTAGTGAAAAGCGGAATTACTATTTTATTTATCAGCCACAAGCTAAGAGAAGTCCTGGAGATTTCCGATGAGACAACCGTTATGCGCAACGGGAAGGTTGTGGGTACTGTGAAAACGAGTGAAACTGATGGCCATAAATTAGCAGAGATGATGGTTGGGCGTGACACGATCGGTGGGCGCATACGCACTTCATGCGATGTAAAAGATGCGGTCCTAACTATTGAAAATATAAATGTGTTAGATTCCCGTGATTTACTTGCTGTGAAAAATGTTAGTTTGAAGTTGTGTAAGGGGGAAATCCTGGGAGTTGCGGGCGTAGATGGAAACGGCCAGGAAGAATTTGTTGAAGCAATCATGGGTTTAAGACCTGTTATCAAAGGAAAGATTGCTATTGACGGGAAAGAGATACAGAATCTTTCTACACGCGCGATCCGAGAATCCGGGGTGGCATATATCCCTTCTGACCGGTATCGTTCAGGGATCGCAACGGATGCATTAATCTGGGAAAATATAATTGCTGGGGACTATTATTCTGAACCCTTTTCTAACGGCCTATCCCTGGTGATGAAAGAGGTTCTTGATGCTTCTGAGAAACTGGTA
>CAZILY010000146.1:0-4409 GCA_964540175.1 uncultured Pelolinea sp.
CCTGCTTGCAGCTTTCGTGGTTTCTTCATCCCCTGCATTATACTTTCCTTCCTTTAATACCAAGCCAAACACTGCTCCTAAAAACCGAGGCCTTCTTATCTTTTAGCAGCGACATCATAGTCACAATCCCCAGATTATAAGTTTCAACCCTGTTAATGAAAAAAACGCCTGTTAGGCGTTTTTGATAGAAAAGGTAGCGGGGCTTGGATTCGAACCAAGGACCTCCGGGTTATGAGCCCGACGAGCTACCGCTGCTCTACCCCGCATCAACTTGAGGAGCAATAATACCATGTGGGAATATATGTGTCAAGCAGAGTATAGAAACATCAGTTTTCACAGTGATTTTCACCACTTTTTCAAGAGCAAGTGATCACTACACTGTCTGCTATGATCCATCGAGCTAAATACAGCATCACTAAACCAATAAAAAACCGTCGTTCGCATTGTTGAGAATATGCCTTCATTCAAACAAACCACAGAAAAAGGGGCTCCCTGGTCAGATTCCAGTCCAGGCAACTTATTGATAATGAAGAAACGCAGAATATCAGGAGAAAATACAGATCCGCTGCTCTCATCATGGCAGCAATAACCGATCAGGTCTATAAAAACAATCAATAACATTGATATCGACAAAAAAACCGCTAAAGCGGCTTTTTTGCATAACTGTGAAGAAATCTGGTCATTCCTGAGGACAAAGCAGGAAATGACTCTGATTTTGGTAATCTAAAGATTCAAACCAGAAGACCCGCCTTTCCTTTTCGGTCCGCCCAATTTATACTGCTCCACAGCTTGGGCTGGGTCCTGTGCGTACAACGTATTTAATCCCTTAAAACGTCGGCGCCACCCGCCAAGTGGCCACCAGTATAAAAGCACCATAATGAAATATCCCAGCATAGTTATGCTGCCAACCATCTTGCTCCCACCCTTTTTCTGGTCGTATCGGAGGATGAAGGGCACTTCTGTAAATTTACAGCCCAATACGTTCAGCTTCACAATAATCTCCAGGGTAGATGTAAATCCTAATCCACGCAGTTGAATCATATTATTCCCAAAAATAGCCAATGCGTCTTGGATGACCGCTGCTCGATACGCGCGGTAACCGCAAGAATAATCGCTTACGCCATGAATACTCAACAGGACACGCATAAAAATATTCGCGGATTTGCTGATGAACGCATGGTAGGGGCTTACTCCCAATTGCCCGCCGCCAGGTTGAAAACGGGATGTATTGACCACATCGTATCCTTCATTTAATTTGTCGATCAGGTCAAAGATATATTTGGGTTCATGCGTGTCATCCCCTTCAACACGCACGATCACATCATCCCGATCCGCTTTCCATGCGATATGTTCAAAACCATCCCGCTCAGTTTCGCCAAGCCCGCGATTGATCGGATGCAAAATCACATCGAGGTTCAATCGATCTTTATATGTATTAAGGATCTCATCCGTTCGATCCGTACTACCGTCATTCACAACTACCAAGCGGTAGTCGCTGTCAACAAGAGCTTTTTCAAGTTTCTCCAGCAGCTTGGGTATATCAGTCTGTTCATTATACGCGGGCAGCATGATCCAAATCATTTATTCTCTCCCTCTGCTCGTATCTCCCAGCCGGACAAGCTCAAAGCCCAAATTAAGTACATTTGCTTTATCTAACACATTACGGCCATCAAAAATAAACGGTGTTCGCATCACTCGTTTCAACTGCTTCAGGTCAATAGACACATACTCAGAATGGGCAGTCATCAGAACCACAGCATCACAACCCTTGGCATTCTCAACCACATCACCTGTATATTTCTTTATAAACGGATCGTGGATGACGATGCTTGCGCCCGTACCATTGAGCAACTTAACCAGCTCTTCACTTGGGGAATTACGTGCATCATCTGAATCACTTAAATATGCATATCCCAAAATCAAAATACGTTTACCGTCAAAATCTTCCATCCGACTCTTAAGCACATTGAATATATGTTCAGGCATTCCAGAATTGATTTCGCGAGCTGAGGGTATCAACCGCACAGGGATACCGCTCTGTCGTACGCTGCTGGCAAGCAGCCAGGGATCTTTCGGAATGCAGTGGCCGCCAACGCCTGCTCCCGGAAGAAGCATTTCTCTCCCCGGAGATTTCCGCACCAATTCCCGCACACGCCATACGTCCGCGCCCAACGCTTCGCAAATCAACGCCACCTCGTTCGCAAATGCGATCTGTACATCACGATACGTATTCTCCGCAGTCTTAACGATCTCCGCGGTAATCCAATCCGCCATATCCACATCTGCTTCCACCACAATGCGGTATAAGACCGCCATCAACGCGGCTGTTTCTTGAGTGCCCCCGCCCACAACACGGCTCATTTTTCGAAGATTATGAAGTAATTTTCCCGGCATCACACGTTCAGGGCAGTTGCCTAAATAAAAATCCTGATTGCATACCATTCCGGTTTCTTTCTCAATGATCGGCAGGACCACATTTCTGATCGTTCCAGGCATCACCGTAGATTCCACAACAACCAGCGCGCCTTTCTTCAGCACGGATGATAAAGACTTCACAGCAGAACGCAGTGCCTGATATTCAGGGACATGGTCAGCATTGACAGGCGTTTCAACGTCAATCAGAACAATATCCGCATCTCTCAGTTCCTGGTAATCTGTGGTCGCATGAAAAGTGCCGCTTTCAATGACCTCGCTAATTAGTTCAGCAAACCCGGGCTCCTTACCTTCAATCGGTGAGTGACCCTTATTGATCAGGTCAACCCGATCCTGTTTGACATCCACTCCCACAACCTGAAATCCCTTTTTAGAAAAGAGAGCGGCCACAGGCAGGCCAACATACCCAAGCCCAATTACAGCCAGTTTTGCAGATCGGTTCTCGATCTTTTCACGAAGGGAAGATAATGTCATATTTATACCTCAATGACCTGATGTGTCTTTCCAGACTCGACCAACGCCAGCGAAAGCCGCAGCGCTTCCAAACGGTCCTCGCCAGTAATCGGCACCTTATGCCCCTCACGGATTGCGTCGATGAACGCCATCAGCTCAGCCTTCAGCGGCTCCTGCCGTTTGATCGGGAATCTAGTCATGCTGCCTTCGCTCACGCCCCGGATGGTTCTGAATGGTGACCACAATTCACCTACTGCCTGAGTATTCTCATAGAAGTAAAGATCCTGCATCAGATCATCAACCCGGAATAATCCTTTTTCACCAAGCACGAGTGTTTCACGCATTTTTGTGGGCGTCAGCCAATTGATCTCTAACGCGCCAGTGATCCCATCCGGAAACCGCAGCAGGCCAAATAACAGATCTTCATGATCTGTATGGATTTGCTGTTCTGTCTCAGCGTAAACACGCATTGGATCCATTCCGGTCAGAAATCGCATAATATCCACATCATGTGGGGCCAAGTCAACAACAACACCTACATCTCGAATTCGTGCGGGAAAAGGACCAGCCCGTCGGCAAAATATCTGGAAGATCTTCCCCAGATCGCCGTTTTCTAAACGGGTTTTTAAAGACTGCATAGCCGGGTTAAATCGAATGATATGCCCGACCATCAACTGACGATCTAATTTATTTGCCAGCGCAATTAACCGCTTGCCTTCTTCAATAGTTGCGGCGATTGGTTTCTCAACAAGGACATGGGCACCTTTCTCAAGTGCGTAGGCTGCAACTTTCTCGTGTTCTGAGGTAGGCACCGTGATCGAGACAGCTTCTGGCTTTTCTTTTTCAAAGAGATCCTCATAACTCGTGTATGTGTTAACAGAAAAGCGATTCTCGACCAATTGCAGGCGTTCACGGCTCAGGTCAGAAGCGCCAACTACCTCTACATCTCCCATCTCCGAATACACACGAAGATGATTAATCCCCATTGAGCCAACTCCAATTACAGCTACTTTCATTGTCTATCCTTTTGCCATAAATTCATTGATGGATGATGCCACTTTTTCAAGGTCCTCTTTGGATAATGAGGGATGAACCGGAATTGAAAGCACTTCAGCTGCTGCAAGATCTGCTTCGGAATATGCCTTATCATCACCGAACATCTCTATGTAAAAACCCTGTTTATGGATTGGAACCGGGTAATAAATTTCAGAACCGATTTCTTCTTCCTTCAAAAACGCCCGCAAATCATCCCGTTTCCCTTCAGGCACTCTAATTGTGTATTGGTGATACACATGAGTATATCCATCCGGTACAAATGGGATTGTGACACCTTTTAAGTGTGTATCATAAAAACCCGCGTTTTCTTTCCGTTTATTATTGAACATGTCCAATTTTGCAAGCTGTGCATTTCCAATTGCAGCATGCACATCCGTCATTCGGAAGTTGTATCCCAATTCATCGTGATAATAACGGCGGCGCATTCCATGATTTCGGATCACCCGGCATTTTTCCATCACAACATC
>CAZILY010000147.1:0-4407 GCA_964540175.1 uncultured Pelolinea sp.
GTTATTATGTTTATTTATCAACTATCTTGAATAAGTTCCTAGTTTATCAATAGTTAAACTATCATTCAGTATAGAGTATCCCCATTCTTCATCCTTGTTGTAGGTGATAAATTTTAGGTAGATAATATCCGACTCAGTATAATAGTAGAATTCACCATCAGAAAGCAGGTCAGAGAATTCATATAATTTAATGGATCCTTGGTTGTTAGAACTAAAAGATATTGTATCATACATAAGTGTAATTGAGTTTCCTTCCCCTCTAATTGCACCCATATATCGCCCCCAAATTCCTATGACATTGGGGTCAATATTCATATTTTCATATAAATTTAATTGTTTTTTTCCCTTTTCGCAGGAGCTAACGAAAGGCAATGATATAATAATGCTTAATAGGATGAATGTAAAGTGAGTTTTCATTTTTACTTTTACCTAAAAATGTCAAAAAACATGCCAACTCCTTTATATCTGGGGTCGGCTCACGAAACGGAAGTTAACGTACGTTAGTGGAATAAGTAATGGTCAAAGTTGTTAATAAGGTCTTAATGGTCTGAACTTCCCTTTCTTTGGTTGTTTGTTTTGTTGCCAAACATAATCTCCAGTAAGATTGATATGTTCCCAACCTAGAGGGGATAAGTTTTTTAAAAGGGTTTCATCGACTTGATCACCATGTTCTTTTAATGCAACGATAGCCCTCTCAAGGTAAACTGTATTCCAAAGTACAATAGCAGCTGTTACTAAGTTTAATCCACTAGCTCGGTATCTTTGATTTTCATAGCTTTGATCCCTCATTTCCCCGAGTCTATTGAAACAAACCGCTCTTGCTAAGGCATTGCGAGCCTCCCCTTTATTCAAGCCAGTTGTAACACGACGGCGTAATAATGGGTCCAGGAACCAGTTCAGCATAAATATCGTGCGCTCAATTTTGCCAAGTTCACGTAGTGCTATGGCTATACCATTTTGGCGTGGATAGCTTCCAATTTTACGTACAATTAAAGAAGCCGTAACAACCCCTTGTTGAATAGAAGTCGCCAACCGCAATATTTCATCCCAATTTGAGCGAATGAGATTTAGGTTTATCTTTCCTCCGATTAAGGCTCCTAACGCTGGATAGTCATCAGAGGAACCGGTAATGTATAATTTTTTGTCCTGGATATCTCTGATTCTTGGTGCAAATCGAAATCCCAACAAGTGCATCAACGCAAAGACATGGTCCGTGAATCCTGAAGTATCTGTGTAATGTTCCTCGATACGAATATCAGATTCATGGTATAGCAGACCATCCAAAACATAGGTTGCATCTCGTACTCCAACATTAATTACCTTGGTATGGAAGGGTGCATATTGGTCGGATATATGCGTGTAGAATTGGATTCTAGGGTCACTTCCGAATTTTGGGTTAATATTCCCCCCATCTCTGGCATGTCCTCCAACCTTGTAACCTTGGCCATCTGAAGAAGATGTTGTACTATTTCCCCAATGAGTAGCAAAAGGATGTTTGAGTTGGGCATTTATTAATTCAGACAATGCAGATGAGTACGTTTCATCTCGTATATGCCAAGCTTGTAACCATGATAATTTTGAATAAGTTGTACCAGGTGTAGATTCAGCCATTTTTCTTAATCCCAGATTGATAGCATCAGACAGGATTGCTGTCATCAGCAATGTTTTATCTAAAGTCGTTTCTGAACTTTTCAAGTGAGTAAAATGCTCAGTGAATCCCGTCCAACTATCCACTTCCACCAGCAGATTCGTTATTTTAATTCGGGGCAAGAGAGCAGAAGCCCTGGTCATCAAATACTCTGCCTCTTTGGGAACAGAATTGGTTAGTGGAGTTATTTTTAATCCTTCGTCTGATATACTGACATCCGGCAATTCATTATTTATTGCCATTCGGTTCACTGTTTCCAAAAGTTCATTTAACAGTGCAATCCTTTCTTCTAAATACTTATCTAATCCAGTATTTATGCTTAATGGGATTTGATTATTTTCTTTGAGTGCAGAAAATTTCTCTTCAGGTAAAAGGTATTCATTGAAATCTTTGAATTGCCGTGATTCCTGTACCCATATATCACCAGAGCGTAACCCATTTTTTAATTCAGAGAACATACACATTTCATAGAACTTTCGGTCTATCCCATCATCTTTAAAGACAAGGTCTTCCCATCGTTTACGGATAAAACTTGTAGGGGCTTCTTTTGGTATTGTACGTGTGTTATCAATGTTCAACTTTTTAAGAACATCAACAGCCACAAGAATGTCTTTGGCACAAGGGGCTGCTTTTAATTTTAGGGCATCAAGCAACGCTGGTGCATAACGCCGAACCTGAGAATAATGGTTGCCTATAAGATGTAAATAGTCAAAGGATTCTGATCTACTCAGACGCTCAGCTTCAGTAATGCTTTTACTAAAATCATCCCATGGCATGATTGATTCAATGGCAGAAAAAGGATCTTCACCCCTTTGTTTAGCTTCCAACAATGCATTACCAATGCGCCAATAAAGCCGTACTTTTTCATTTATAGCTTTACCAGAGCGATGAAAGTCTTGATGATATGAATGTTTTGCCTTGTTAAAGAGAGACCCGATTATTCGGTCGTGCATATCTACGATCTCATCTGTCAATGTAGCTCTTGCTTCTAACACAATAGCCACAATAGTAGCATGGCGTCTTGTAACTTCAAAATCGGAAAGATGTTGCGCTGTCATTTGCCCGCCTTCCCTGGAAAGTTTTAGCAATCTATTCTGGTGAATCTTCTTTTCAAGGTCTACCGGAAGATTTAACTCTTTAATTATTTTGAGTCGTTCAATATGTTCAAGTATATGTCTGGCGTTATATGCTGTTGGAGATTGACGAAGCCATAATAGTGTACTTGAACCAGTTCCATCACGTAATAATAACAATTCGTCAAGTTGTTTCTTTTGTTGGCTGGATAATGATTCTGTAAGGGATTGGTATATACTCCGTGAGGCTTTTGTTATAGCTTCTGCACAGATGTTTTCAATTGTAAAAATTGATGGGAGTAAGATATTTTTGTTTCTTAGATTCTCGATAAGTTCTATGGCTAATACAATACCCTTATCTGTCTGTAATGCTGTTTTAAATATGCTATCTACAGCTAATTCATAATGTTTGGCAGTGGTAAACACTTCAAGGTTAAGAATAGTTTGTAAGTTTAATTTATGTTCCCGTCTGGTCTCAGCCCGCTCACTGTAACTATCCCATACTTGTGGATCAATATTTAATTGCGAACCAATGAAATTCAGAATCGATAAAGAGGGATATTGGTTAGGAGGAAGGATTATACCGGGAAATCGCATATAGCAAAGTTGTATGGCAAATCCTAAACGATTTTCTATTCCCCTGCTAAACTCGCCAATCAAAGAATAATCCCGTTCACTTAAAGAATATGACCGAATCAAGTCATCTTTATCCTCTGGAATTGCAAAGAGATCGTTGCGTTCGGTGTCTGTTAAAATCTGGCGTCGTGGCATAATTTATATTTGCAAAAGTTGTAAGTTTTGCGAAGCCATCCACCTTGAACCGAAAACATCTAATTTACAGGGGTTTTGTGTTTCGCAAATATTATTTGCATAATTAGAGTATTTTGCGATAACTTATGCGAAGTTTGCAGAATATATTCAAAGAAATACTACTGTTTATGAAAATTGGATACGCCAGGGTTTCCACCACAGACCAAAATCTTGAAATACAACTTCAAGAACTCAATAAAGCTGGGTGTGAAAAAATCTATAAAGAAAAAGTTTCAGGTACCCATTTGAAACGACCAGAGCTCCTAAGGATGCTCGATCAATTACGTCAGGACGATCAGGTTATTGTTTGGAAATTAGATCGACTAGCCAGATCTACCAGAGATTTACTGGCCATTTGTGACCAAATTGCAGGGTCAAAAGCTGGTTTTCGTTCCTTATCTGAAACTTGGGCAGACACTACAACACCAGGTGGAAAAATGATTTTAACTGTATTTGCAGGTATCGCTGAATTTGAAAGAGATCTAATCGTGGAAAGAACCAGCAGCGGTAGGTTAGCAGCTCAAAAAAGAGGTGTGAAGTTTGGACGGCCATTAAAATTAACCCCCAACCAAATAGATGCAATTAAGAGTCTCTTAGAAAAAGGAAACTCGGTTAAGAAGGTCGCAGAAACGTTCAAAGCTCATCCTGCTACCATTTATCGAATTCTAGCACGATGAAATTTGATAAATTTGCGCTAACGTACGTTAACTTCCGTTTCGTGAGCCGACCCCCTGAAGAAAGAGCAGAAAAATTACAACCCATGCTCAGCAACATTGTGCAAATATTCGCTTCTTTCTCCGAATAAGAATAATTCTAATTAAAAACTAAACTAACGTACGCTTATATTTGTTTATTACGTACGCTTATTATATCTTT
>CAZILY010000148.1:0-4387 GCA_964540175.1 uncultured Pelolinea sp.
CCTGCTTCATCCAGCGTTTCATCTTCCTGCAGTTCACGGCCAAGAGCTTTGCTGTCCAATCGGTAGCTTACGGGACGGCCGTCAGGTCCAACAGTCGGCAATTCTAATGTGGTTGCCAATTCAGGAATAAGTTCTTTCACTGGAACATCAGCAGGGATTTCCGCGTTGCGTGTTCCTCCAGAAGGTAATACTAAAGTAATGTTTTTGTCAGCCATTGTTCTTCTCCTTTTTGATTATTTCAATTTGATTTTTGGTTTTGCCCGCACTTTTGATTTGCGGATCTTGACTCGTTCAGGGCGCAGCAATTCGCGCTTGTCTACAGGAAAATAGTTAGGATGGGTTTTCCTGAACTGCCTTGTCCATCTGGCGGCTTCCATATCCCATGGAAATGGGGGTTTGCTGGGATCATCATGAAAATTCTTATACTGCACCATTTCTCCCAGCATGATCACCAATCTGTCTAACGATCGACTGGCAGACCACCATGCAGCGTCGATGCATACGCTGCCGTTGGCATGGTTAATATTCGGGTGCCAGATTGGGGTAAGCCATTTCATGCCCGGCCACCGCTGCGGATATTGGCAGTGCAGATAGATCTCTACCTGGAGTCTTTCGCCAATCTTAGGGTTTCCTCTGCGGTCCAAGCCGATGATGCCCTTGCATTTATAAGTAATTATGTAACGATCTGGTGGTAACCCCCTCCTTTCAGATTTTGCTTTAACTTGGATCAGGTCGCTGCGTGCGGCAACTTCCTGGATGTGTTCATAATCTTTCCGTAGGCGCCTCTGTCGGGGGTTGGAATTGACAGAAATTGCTCCGGCAGTAATATCTGTTGTGATCATCAAACGGTCGTCTTTCGGGATGCCAGCCATGCTGAGCGTTTCACTTTCAAGGAGCTCACGCCCGAGTGCTTTGCTGTCTATTCGGTAACTCATCGGCCTTCCATCCGGACCTACCGTGGGAAGTTCTAGGAGTGAAGCCAATTCCGCCATTAAATCCCTTACTGGGATATCATCTGGAATGTCTGCCCTGCGGACACCCCCATTCGGTAGTACGAGTGTTACTGCAATGTCCGCCATGGTTTCCTCCAGTAATGTTTAATTTCAAAGTTCATTGCGGTGTGCTACTCCACAAGCGCCAGTTACATCCCAACAATCTTGATGGTGCCAGGTGTGGCACTCTGGGCAAATAACCAATCCACGGCTGTCATTCTTTACCACTTCTTCAAGGCAGTAGGGGCATACATGCTCTTCTTCACCCATCAATTTGACATCATTATTTTTGTGACGTGTCATGATGCTTGGAAGTTTGATCTTCTTTTTTAAAGGTTTCTTACGTGGTGGTGATTTCAGTGACGCTCGTTTTTCTGTGTTCACAGAAGAGGATGATATATGCACAGTAGAAGACGCAGATTTTTTAGTAGCGGAAAGTTTGGATGTTTGCCCCCCGAATTTTGGAAGCCTGATATTCCAATTGGTTGGATTTGCTTGATATGCAATTGGCTTTATCCGATCAGAAAGAGACAGGCGGGGTTGTTGGTTTTTATTTTCAGATACTTTAAATTTTTTCTTGCGCCGGAAAATCAGAATTGCGGGAAGCGAGATCAAGAATAAAAGGATGATTTGGGCAGCATCACTTATGGAAGGAATTTGAAATTTGAAATCTTTGGTTAGAAAGGAAAAGAAATAATCCGTTTCATAAAAATGATCAATGATTAATACTGCCAAGACATTGGTTATCAATCCGACCAAGATGAGAATACCAGCGAATCCTTTTCTGAAAAGGAAACGCATGAATAATCCGCCTATGAAACCAATTGCCAGCAAGATCAATATGCGTAAAAGAAAAGCGTTGATTTGCGGCTGGTCAGAGAGGAAGATGATCACTAATAACCCGGCAGACAAGCTGAATGCCAGAACTGCTAACCACTTTAAAATACCATTTAAAATTTTCATGAAAGCTCTGTATCCTTTTTACTGCTGACGGGGATTATCTTGATAATCTGTTCCTGCTTTTCTTCATCCTCTTTAGAACCTGTGATTTTGATTCCAGGTTCGCGCAGGGTGATCTTAGGACGCTTTTTCAATACGATGCCGTCCTTAAGTTTTATTCGTCCGGTTAGTTTGATGGTTGCTTCGGATGAGGGGCGCTCAAAGTGGTTGAAATGGAGCGCATCATCAAGGTCACCGTTTAATTCATAGAACCGATATTCTTCGGTGTTATAAGCCCTGAGGATGTGGAGCGGCGGTATTCCGATACTGGCAAGTGTTCTTGAGAGAAAGTTCTCGTCGCCGTGGATGGTATGTGTCATTTCTGTTTCACGCAGCAATCCACAAACAGAACAGTGGGCTCGGTTGAACCCTACTTCTGAGATCGGCTGTAGAACCTCTTCATGAGTACCGCACTGCGGACAATTGAGAGATAATATCAGTTCCTGGTCTAATTCGATTACCGCATCAGGGCCGAGGTCATGATGGGCGATCTGAAGTATATCGTCAAGTGTGGTGGTGTCAGCTCGGAGGGGAAGCTCGATAATATCACCATAAGTCCAATGACTCTCGCAATCTTCCACTGGTGTATAAGCGGTAGTGTGCACCTCGTTGGTCATGCCATTAAAGTGGATGACTTTTCCTGGTTCAACTGGTTTGTTATGGATTAGTTTTAGGGCTTCCTGAGATTGAATACCCGCAATGATCGAAGCGATTGTTGGTGTGGTTGGAACTTTACCAAGGAGTATGTTTTCGCGTGCTAAGAGCGGGCAGGAGTAGCGAATTGAAAGGTCTCGGCGTGCTATTTCAGTAAGCGTGCACTCGAAGCAGGCACCTTCACCGGGGACGAAGACTCGCGCTAATCCGAAAAACTCCTGGATAGCGCCGTCCACCCATGGTTTGTTGATCCAATATGAGAATCGATTGACCGCTAACCGCGCTTCCCGGTTGTCCAGGCAGCCGATAATCACATCCATCCGGCGGAAAACACCCAAACCAAGGGCGGTTGTAATATCACCGTGGAAATACTGCACGTGTACATTGGGGTTGATCTCTTTTGCGCGTGCGGCTGCAACTTCTGCTTTTTTACGCCCCGAGTCGCTTTCACGGAAAAGGACGGAGCGAGAGAGGTTGGCAAATTCGATTGTGTCAAAATCCACGATGAAAATATTGCCAACTCCCATGAGGGTAAGGTTCTTGATCACTTCGTTTCCCAACGCGCCCGCACCGACAACCATCACCTTGGCATTTACCACTTTTTCACGTTCCCACCAGGAGATGAAAGAGAAGGTGCCCAGTCTATCCGTTTTTAAATTGGGGATGATCAATGGTTTCTCTGGTGTAACGGGCAAACGGCGGGGGCCTTCCGGTGAATCTTCACTGGAGATTCGAATATGAGGAGCGTCTGATTGGTTTTCAGCGTCACTTGCCATCTTGTGTGCCAAGGCCAGGTTCTTTTCGTCCAGTTCAGAAATAAAACGACCGACGCCATGGCGAGAGTCAATCAGGTTGATCTCTTCTAGTGATTTTAGCGCCTCGCGTAAAGTGGAACGGCTTACACCAAACTGCTTTATGAGGTCACGCTCCGCTGGCAGTTGATATCCGCTTTTATAGATGCCGTCCACTATTTGTGCTGCAATTTGGCTGGCAATAATATTTGATAACGACTTTCGTGGAATTTCAGCCACTTACACCTCTCTTATGGTATGTTGGTCAGACCACTATACCATATTATAGGAGATTTTCTGAAAATGTCAATATGAAACTGTGCAGTGTCCATTTCTTGAGAGTTGATTTTCCTTTTCTGCGCTTTCCCTTAGAATCCAAGTACCATTTGAACCAATCCTTATCCAACTCTTCAGGTTTCTTGGATAAATCCGGTGGTTCTATCCCGAGTTTATTCATCAATATAGCAAAAGCTCCATCAGCCAATTTCATGTGGCAGCCTACTCCGAGCATGGGATGCAGTCCCAGATTCTCACATTTACTCACGAATTCCTTATTGTGATAGGGCTTGCCTGATTTCACCGGACCCATTCAAAAGTTTTGCTGCCAAAGATGGGCCTGCTCGTGAAGCAATGTTTCTAACTGCGCCCATTCTCCAAATTGCCAGCGGATATTTCTGTTTCCATCAACCTTTTCAGTGATGTATTGCTGGAATGTATTAGCGGAGAAAAGAGCGTCAGCGAAGCCTGCCGGGAATATCAACTCAGCCCGGTACTGGTGGGTAAATGGCTAGCTGAATTCATTGAAAATTCAGCAATCGTCTTTGAGAAGAACCATAAAGGAGCTGAAAACCAGAGTCCAATTGCTGATCTTGAGCGCTTGGTGGGTCGACTCACATTGGAGAATGACATGCTAAAAAAAGCCTCCAGCATCTTGCATGCACCAACCCACAG
>CAZILY010000149.1:0-4350 GCA_964540175.1 uncultured Pelolinea sp.
TAATTCTATGTCTTTGCTTTGGTAGCCAAAGATTGGATGATCTAATCGTGCTTGGATCTCTGAGATGACCTCCTTTGGTGAAGCAAAATCCATATCTGCCACCCATAAGGGAAGGGTCTCTTCACCAAAAAGGTCCCATTTTATTGCGTTAGATCCCCTTCTGTTTATGATCCGATCAAAATTATATCCGTCCATACTATTACAATTCAAATTTTGAGGATTATACCTTGTTAGAAAATAATGCAAATATGCCAACCTATTGGTATACTAAAAATATTAACTAATCCGACGATGAAAAACAAAAATAAAATTATTAGAGAAAAGAAAAATCTTACTACTACTGGCTGGGCAGATTATGAATTACTGGACAGTGGTAACAAGAAAAAGATCGAACGGTATGGCTCGTATCATCTTATCCGTTTTGAACCAGAGGCAACCTGGAAACCATCCTTTAAAAAAAGGGTTTGGGACTCCACAGACGCGGAATTTTCTCTTTTTAAAGGTGAAAGAACAGGATCATGGACTTTTCAAACCGAAATAAAACACTCTTGGTCAATACACATCGACAAGCTGCATATTGTTCTGAACATTTCCAAATCCCGCCATATTGGGATTTTTCCAGAACAGCTGGAAAATTGGCGTTGGATCGAAAAGAAAATAAACGCGTCAAAAAAGGAAGTAAATATCTTAAACCTCTTTGGATACACAGGTATAGCATCTCTGTTTGCCGCTCGTGCAGGTGCACATGTAACACACGTTGATGCGTCTCAAAAAGCGCTGGAAATAGGAAAAAGATCCTTATCCTTGTCAGGTCTCGCTGACAAACCAGTTCGTTGGTTGGTTGACGACACATCCAAATTTATTAAAAGAGAAATTAGGCGGGGAAGGAAATATGACGGAATCATCATGGATCCTCCTAAATTTGGCCGAGGACCAAAAGGAGAAACCTGGAATTTCAATCATTCCGTTACAGATTTATTAACCCTGTGTGGTGAATTGTTAACTGATGATCCAATTCTCTTCATAATTACTGCCTATAATGTGAATCATTCCCCAAACGAACTATCTTTGTGGCTTCAGAATTTAATGAATAGTTTTTATGGAAAAATTGAATACGGCAATTTGATCCAGCAGGAAAAGTCGTCAGGAAGAAAAATTCACCAGGCAATTTATGCGCGCTGGTCATCATTATGAAAGAGAAATAAATGGCATTATTACATACTTATTCGATTGTGGCGATGGATAGAAAAACTGATCAGATCGGAGTTGCTGTCCAATCGCATTGGTTCGCGGTTGGTTCTCTTTGCCCATGGATTGAACCAGGCGTAGGAGTGATCGCAACCCAATCAATTGTTGAAATAAGTTATGGTCCCAAAGGGCTATCCCTGCTCAGGGACGGAAAATCTGCCCAACAAGCGTTAGATGAATTACTCGCAGCAGATGACGGAAAAGAATTGCGCCAGGTAGCCGTGGTTGACGCGCAAGGAAATGTAGCTGCCTATACCGGAAAACGATGCATTGCGGAGGCTGGACATCAAACAGGTGATTCCTTTTCTGTTCAAGCAAACATGATGCTGAATGATACTGTATGGCCAGCGATGGCAAGCGCATTTGAAAATTCACGGGGTAATCTCGCAAAACGTTTGCTTTCAGCTTTGAAAGCAGCACAAGGTGCGGGTGGCGATATTAGAGGTAAGCAGAGTGCTTCACTGCTCGTTTCCGAGAACATCAAAGATGATACTCCGTGGAAGCATATCCTTACAGATCTTCGCGTGGATGACCATCCTGATCCGATTATCGAATTGGAAAGGTTATTAGATATCCAATCTGCCTATATTTTAATGAATGAAGGGGATGCCCTTCTTTCAAGAAACGAGAATGAAACAGCGGCAATAAAATACCAACAAGCGGCAAAATTAGCGCCTAACAATGAGGAACTGCCATTTTGGCACGCAGTCACGTTGGCTGATACAGGAAAAATAGCTGAAGCGCTGCCAATCTTCAAGCGAGTTTTCAGAATCAATAGAAATTGGGCACTCCTTGTACAGCGCCTGCCTGCTTCCGGATTGCTTACCAAAGATCCACAGGTAATGCGTAAAATCTTATCAGTCGATCACTAAATAGGAGGTAATACATGCACATGTATCAAGTCCAGAAAGGAAAGAAAATCTCACTGTCAGATTATGACCCCGACGATACCAAGTTATGGGAATCAGACAAAAAAGAGGCGAAGAAAACGACAAAGGGCTTCCGCGAGGAATTGATCAACCTTCAGCGTCTCCTGTATGCAGAGCAAAAGCATAAAGTTCTGATCATTCTTCAGGCGATGGATGGTGGCGGAAAAGACGGCACGATTCGCTCTATTTTTAAAGGAGTCAATCCCCAAGGTGTACGAGTAGCTGGTTTCAAAGTACCTACACCTGAAGAGATTGGGCATGATTACTTGTGGCGTATCCACAAACAAACTCCTAAAAGCGGAGAGATTGTTATCTTTAACAGATCTCATTATGAAGATGTCCTTGTAGTCAGGATTCATCAATTGGTCTCAGAGAAAGTATGGAAAAAACGTTTTGAACAAATTCAAAATTTTGAAAATATTCTCTCTGATGAGGGAACAACTATCTTGAAATTTTTCCTGCATATATCCAAAGACGAGCAGAAAAAACGGTTTATTGAACGAATTGAAATTCCCGAAAAACAATGGAAGTTTAACCCAAGGGATATAGACGAAAGAAAACTGTGGGATGACTATATGCGTGCATATGAAGATGCCCTGACAAAAACCTCCACTGCACATGCCCCCTGGTATGTTATTCCAGCAAATCGGAATTGGTATCGTGATTATGTGATTATCAAAATCATAACAGAAACTTTGAGAAAATTGAAAATGACCTACCCTAAGCCAGTTGAGAATATCAAGCAGTATAAATCTATGCTTACATAAATTTTAATCGCAGAAAAAACCCCGCTGCAAATTAACGGGGTTTATTTCTTAATTTTCTTTTGCGCCCTGTTCAATCCAATTATAAATAATCTGGATCAATTCTTCGGGAAGCGGATTTCCTGGTGGCATCTGATCCACACCATCACCAATCAATGCACGATAAAGGTAGCTGCCTTCTGGATCTCCTGACTCAACATAATTCATTATATCCGTATAGTTCTCAAGAAATACCCCTCCCTTTCCCCCATGCGCGGTCAACGCATATTCCTTAAAAATTGGCCACACCTCCTGCGAAAAACTTACTCCCTCCATATCGCTGTCTATTGAAGACGCACTCATGTCGGAATCCACTTCATCTGATACAGTTTCTTCAATTTCAATTTCTAGTGCTTCAACAACATTTACGGCTGGTTCTTCGCTATTTGAAATTCCGGAAGAACAAGCAGCGATCAAAAATACACCAACTATAGTAAGTAAAAACAATCGACATTTCATTTTTATCTCCATTATTAGAAGATGATAGTGATTTCTGATTGCTTTTTATATTAGACAAATATTAGAAGTAAGCGCAGTTAATTTGATGGATTGTTTGGTTTCTTCTGAACCAAATAAGTACCAATAAAAACCGCGCCCATAGCTGCAATCTGTTTAATACCCAATTGTTCACCTAATAAAAACCACGCAAAAATTGCAGTGAAGAATGGTGATAGATTTAGTACAAGATTCACCTGTATCGCTGTTATCTCAGCGATTGCACTACTATATAAAAGCTGCCCAATAATCGTATTGGAAATTATCAACCATCCCAATATCAAAAGAGTTCTAAGTGAAATAACTGGGAATCCTTCAATAAAAAACGAGATGATGAGTAAAATACCTCCTCCGATAATTAACGGTATCGTTGTGAGCGTTATCGTATGTACTTTCTTGTTTCGAGCCAGGAATCTCCCTATTGTTGTTTGTAGAGCAAATCCAAGCAATCCCAGCATTAAGATGCCAAACCCATTTGCACGAAATGGAATTTGTTGGGGATAAAAATAGAGAATAACACCAAAAAAAGCAACCACCAATCCTCCGATTTGAACGAGGGTCGGGTATTCTTTTAACCAGATGATGCTGAAAATTAAAATAATTGGTGTAATGAAACTCGTTAAGAATGAAACTAGAGTGGCTGGAAGAAATTGAAGTGCGTAATTTAATGCTCCGTTCCCAATAGCGTATGAAAAGATTCCTATCAATGCAAGTGGAAGGATATTACTTTTTATTTCTTCAGTGGAAATTCTCTTCAACATCAAGAAGGGTAACAGGAGCAAACCAGCTGTAAAAAACCGGATTCCGGCTAAGGAAAGTGGACCAATCTCACTTACGCCAATCCTTACTACCACAAAGGTTGTTCCCCACAGGAT
>CAZILY010000150.1:0-4346 GCA_964540175.1 uncultured Pelolinea sp.
TTTTATGCTCGCCAGGTGCAGCCATCATCAGTCCGGAGATTTCACGCAGTCCGCGATGATACAGATTGTGTGCATTGGTAGAGCATGTTTGGGTTTCAATACAAAAATAGGGTGTGCCAGCGGGGGAATAAATAACAAAATGCGAAAAATCATCTGTAGCGTGTATGTTAACTTTAAAGCCCTGTTTAGAATAGTGAATAGTTGCTGGTGTATCATCTGCTGCCCGTAAAAATACGTGATCCAAATCAAGTTCTCCGATAGCGGTTGGGTGATTGAGATCAAAAGCTGTACCTGAAACCTGTAATATATTTCCAGTAGGCAGCAATGCTTCGGTAGCCTCCATCACGTATTCAACCGGCAAAGTAATTACAGTTTTTTCTTCGCCGGAAAGTTTTTGAAAATATGGATGCAGCCCAAAGCCAAAAGGTATCTCTTCCGACCCATAATTGAAAATATCGTAAGTGATGTCAATTGCGCCATCAATTAAACGGAAGGTCAGTGTCAGAGAATGCGGAAAAGGAAATGCCTCAAACAGCGGGCTGTCAATTGTCCATGTAATTTGGGCTGAGAGAAGAGCTTCTTTCTCTGTGGCGCGTACTTTTACAAGATCCCATTCCTCGTCATACACGAGACCATGCTCAAATATGTGCCGTCCTCGCTTTACCTGCTCGTATACTTTGCCGTGAAAGAAAAATTTTCCATTCTCAACTCGGTTTGGTGTGGGATAAAGTACCGGTGTTCCAGTAAAATCACTGGTTTTCAAAAGCACAGGATCATAATCAATGATATTTAATCCCTTATATGTATATCTGCAGAGGTTTGCGCCATACCGCAAAGAGATTCGGGCTTCCTGAAAAGCATCATCATTAGATTGAAAACCTAATAAAATCGTGTTTTCATCGTTATTTAATTGCTTATAATAATATTTACTCATATGATCTTTACCTTGTGAAGAAATCTTTTGTGAAAGAAAAAATCACCCTAAAAATACGAGGCAATTCAGACGAAATCTCGCGTATGCAATACTACAGGTTTTACTTGGTATCAAATTAAGCAGATTTTTCAACTCGTATCTCGTTTTTCATGCTTTGTTTTTTCTATAGTGCATCAAACCCAAGGATAACCTTGATTATATGTTTTTCTCCAGCAGCAATTTTTCTACTACGTTCAGCTTTCCGCTCCGCTTGCATACCACCTATTAAATTATTGGCGGGCTCTATTCCTAGTGCATACTCTCCAGTTCTCATACATTTCCATTCGACAAGATAAGGCAAGTACTCGGTTTCATATCTTATATACGCACCAATTCCGATCTTTGGATTTTCGAGTCTGACTGTTACCGTATTATCAATATCAGGCTTGAAGGTGTGAAAAAACAAGTTCTCAACACCATTGTCTATGGGAGGGCACAATTTATTCCAATCGGATATCATTTTTTCTGAGGCATCGTTTCCCGCTTTCATCGGTTTTTCAGCTTCGGGAAAAAACATACGGAGATTCTCATCGATGAAGGGAAATCCGAAATTAAAATGATACAGCAGTAAATAATCAGTGTCGTTGCAGTCTAGGTTTTCTATTGAATCTATTATCGTTATCTCTGGTTTGGAAAGGGATGTTTTTATTTCCCTGACCAGTTCAAGATTATATCCCTCGATTGTTGTATCTCTCAACACTGACCCGGCGGATAGAATATATTCGTCTCCATCAAAATAACTTTTTTTCCACGACTGTTCGGCGGGCAGCGTTCCAATTCTCCCGTGATAATGGTGAAATTGCGAACCCTTGTCGTGATAATTCGGTCCGCAGTTTTTAAGCCCGCATGTCCAAAGCATGCCTCCGCTAAAATATCGTTCAAATTCGCCATTCACGGGAAACATATTTTCGGGGGAGCATACTCCGTTCCTTGTGAGAAGCGATATGTTTACACCTTTATAAGATAACGCAGCGATATCCATGCACTTGCTAGGTAAAAGGTCAAATGCAAGTCCGTTGGTCGAGCGGACTCGAAAAACCTTCATGCCGTTTGCTCTACCGTCTTTCAACTCAATTTCCTCAATTGAAGCAAGCTGCCCAATATTCACGGCATTTTTATACAATTTAGATTTTGTGTATTCTCCTCCGAAAAGTTCTGCCATGCATCTCTCCCTAAATCTCTACGTACTCGATATCCAGCATATTGCAAAGCATCTGCCAGCGGCGTTTGACATCACCAAGGTTAATAACTTCATGGTGGGTGCCACCGTTTTTAAGCCAACCCTCTACACAAGCTTCAATCCCAGCGTCAGGCCTCCAGAAGAAATAAGGCATCTCAACACCTTTTAGGTCAGACTTAGGGAGCATATCTCCCATAGCGAGAACAAGCCTGTATTTTCCTTTGCCTTTGTACGCTAAAGAAGTGAGTGTTGCTCTTCCAACTTCCGGTGTGAAAATATGGGTCGGAGGATTCTCAAGTCCACCCTCCCCTAGATAACGGTCTATCAATCTAACTTTCATGTCTTTGCGGTGCGTTGCCCAGTTGCCTTCACCTGCGTGACAGAAAATAATCGCCTTTTTTGTAAAATCCATCGTGTACATTTCGGTGAAATTCGCATCGTTATTGCCGAGCACACCGGCAGCCGCGACCATGCTGGCACACATAAAATCGCCCTCGGCAGCATATCCGTATCCTTCCGCAAGCAGATTGGACGCGGCATAAAGAGGGAGCTGTTTGAACCGTTTGTCATCGCTAAATATATCGAAGTGGGCAGTAAATGCCTGCAAATCCTTGTCTTCAAGGTATTTTTTAAACCCAAGATACATCTTGACTGCTTCAGCGTGGGACTCGTATGTCAGTTTTGGGTCGACATCGTGCATCTTCTTATCTTTGGCTATTTGTGCGTCAATTTCCTCCTTAGTAACCTCAGCCATGCGGGAATAAACTGAACCGATGGTGTCATGCATGACCATCGGACCGATTGTTCTGAAAAACTCAAAATCGTCTACAAGAATATCGCCCATGCCCATCATTTTAGAAAAAGCACCGGTCTTCATAGTCTTGAGAGCCGTTCTTGCGTATGCTGCTTTTGCAAAATCCTCAACAAAATCTAGAAAACGCTTTTCGTGTCTATTCCCGGCGAAAAATTCGCATGGAGTGCTGCTCTTTGCAATGATGTTGGCATTATCTTGAGCACCATGCAACCCCTGGTTAACCGTTAAATCAAGTTCTACCCAATTGTCCAGAACCTCTTGGTCTGGTTGTACAACTGCCATGGCAATTGGAAGACGATTATTCTCAAGAGCACGGATAAGGAAAGAACCTTGTGAATAAGTCAGCAGTGTGATTAATATACCGTCAAGTTCAGCTTCGTTGTATTCCTTGACAACTTTTTCAATCACTGACCGATTACACCCAATTTCGTCGAATGTAATATCAGCAATGGATGAAAGTGATTTCACAAGCTCTTTGGCGTACTTGTATTGACGCTCATTGATGCCAGGAAAAATCGACTCGTATCCATCGGTCATCAATGCAAGCAGTCCTATTTTGGGTTTTCTTGTATTCATAATTATGCCTCCTGGGTTATCTTCTTTTACGGAATATCGGTGAAAAAGTTTTATACATTTCTTTGTACTCTGAGTATCCTTTGCTATAAATAACGTGATTTTCAATAACAGGGACAAAACTTCGTCTGCGTGATATATGATGCCGTGACGCATCAAAATCGCTGAAGATCCCCATTGCGACACACCCTATCACTGCTGCACCCAGCGATGTTGATTCATCATTATCAAGCACGGCTATTGTAGTATCGCAGATATCCGCTTTTATCTGGCACCAAAGCTGGCTTTTTGCACCACCGCCAAGCGAGGTAATACAATCGGGATTAAGCTTCATTTCCTCGATACTTTCGCGCAACATGTAGCCAACCCCCTCCATAATCGCACGTATAAAGCAGGCTCTATTTGTGTCTAAGCCGACCCCGAAGAAAACTCCTCTCAGTGATTCGTCCGATTGTGGGAACTGCATTCCTGTTAGATGCGGAAAAAAAGTAAGTCCACGGCTCAATACCGGTTCTTTCGCTGCTAACTCTCCCATCAGATTGAATGTATCGTCACCAGAGTTCATCAAGTCAATGCAAAACTCATTTCTGAACCATTTATATGCAATTCCCGCTGTCTGATTAATGACAATTTTTAGAAACTTGTCTTCAACTGCGTGCCTGTACACTGTCACGGGACTCCATTCCCCGGGAGGCAACTTTTCACATGTTGCCGCGACAACCTGGGCGGTACCGGTTGTTTCGGTGACTGATCCTACGGTTATATTACCGGAGCCTATTGCCGAAGCAACCTGATCCATCGCGCCC
>CAZILY010000151.1:0-4313 GCA_964540175.1 uncultured Pelolinea sp.
GAACAATTTCTTTCTTTCTAGAACTACTCTTCAAGCAATTCATTGTAGCATACATTTTTACAAAAAGTTAATATCACAAAATGTGTTTTATTTTGCTCTTAAATATTTTTCTAAGCCATTTTTAAGAAATGTTTTCATTAAACAAAAAAGAGCAGTTGGGATCCAACTGCTCTCTTATGATTGAAATTATTTCTCGATTAGAGAAGGATAACTTCTGATGCCTGGGGACCTTTATCGCCCTGGGTGACAACGAATTCAACACGTTGTCCTTCATCCAGTGAGCGGTAACCGTCTGCCAAGATGGCACTAAAATGGACAAAAACGTCATCGCCAGATTCGCGCTCAATAAAGCCGAAACCTTTTGATCCGTTGAACCATTTTACGGTGCCCTGTTCTTTCTCGGACATGATTTGGAACTCCTTTCATAAAATTAATACAATTGCCTACAATTTTGTTCCAAATCAAAAGAACAATTTCTCTTTCTCTAGAACTACTTTACAAGCAATATAGTATAGCACAGGTTCTTATATTTCAGAAATACATTAATATGATTCTTATACCCTTGTTATCTTTCAAACTATTACAGAATATTATCAGGCAATATAAGCTCTCCATCATTCGTTATTTATAAGTGATGAGATAATTAACGCGCAGCATCTTTCTCTTTGCTTTCTAAGCTTCAATTCGCTATACTTAAAAAATATACTGGAGGTTTGCTATGTCAATTGCACGAATAACTGAGATTAAAGCATCTTCATCGGTCAGCTTCGACAATGCCATCAAAACGGGTTTATCGCGCGCAAGCAAGACCCTTGATAACGTGCGGTCCGCCTGGATCAGCAGCCAAGAAGTGCTGCTAAATGAAGAAGGTGAAATTACTGAATACCGCGTGTTGATGAAAGTTACCTTTATTTTAAAAGGCTGAATTCTCTCTCATACAAGTTGTTTCATATTCGCACAAAAACGTCTACCGCCGTAAGCGTTTTTGATTATCTGGTTCCTTAAAGCTAGATAGTAATAACATTTGCAAGATGAATGCCCAGTACACAGTTTCGGTGGGCTGGGCAGCATTATTTTTACTAACGATTGCTTTTTTGCGTTAAATCTCTAAATATAAAAATCGTTAAAGAATGATTCGAGCTTAATATTAACTGGCCTTTCATGAACAATTGCATCAACCAACAAATTCATAAAAGGAATTTGATCTTTTTTAAGCAGCCCTTTTTCAAATATTTTTGGCAGCGCTTCACCCATTTGCTGTATGATCATCGCAGCTTCTAATGTCTCGTCAACCAACATCTCCGCTGCTTCTGTAAATGTCTTTCCCGTACCAAGCAGTTTCCCAACCGTCAAAGACCGCCCGCCCTGAGAAGTAACGTAAAGATCACCAACACCCGGCAGCCCAAAAACTAAATTGGTGTTTAAACCCCACATTTCCAAAAAACTATGAATTTCTTTGCAGCTGCATGCAAATAGCGCTGCAGCCAGGTTGTGCATGTGCGCACCAGCATGGTCCACCCCACCAGATTTTTCCAACAAACCAGCCGCAATTCCCACGCCCAGAGCATACGCGTTCTTTAAAGCAACAGATACTTCAAGCCCGTTGATATCATTCGTTGTCCACACGTGATAATAATCAGTTCTGAAAACGTCCGCAAGCTGTTGAGCAGTTTCAATCTCTCGCGACCCAAAAAAAACGCAACTCTGCCTTCTACCGGCCAGTTCGCCAGCGATGCACGGACCGCCAATCGCCGCCAGTGAAACTCGCTCGCGAACATTTGATGGAAGCTGCTGGCGCAGTATTTCAGGAAGGATCACTACTCCTCCATCTTTGTCTGTTTCCAATCCTTTAGTTATGCTGATGATCCTATCACCAGCTTTCACAAAGGGTGCCAGTGTTTGCCCAACCCAACGAACCCCCATGGAATTCACACCACTGACAATAAAATCAACGCCCACTAAGGCGGTTTTCAATTCCTCAATATAGAAGGGTGTCACCTGATCTGGAATTTTTCTTTTAAGACGCGGGTGAAACCCGTTATTCTTACAACTCTTGATGATCTCACCATCTAGATGAGTTCCAATCAGGTTAACTTTGTACCCATTGTCAGAGAGCGGCCAGGCAACAGCACTGCCCATCATACCAGCACCAAGGATTGCTACTTTTCCCATTTTACTAATTTCCTTACGATTTCTATGAAAACAATTTATTGTATTTTAAGCGTCACCCAATTTTTGAGAGTGCTTTTCTAACCCGCAAATTCTCACATGTGCTAAATTTAATATTATTTATCAGCGCTTTGTAATAAACCAATTCACAACGGCCAAATGATCGGAACCATGATCAACGCGGTAAAGAATATGATCACGGTTAATGGCATCCCTACTTTTACAAAATCTATAAAACGGTAGTTTCCAGGACCATACACCATCATGCAGGATGGTTCTAACGGCGTCAGGAAAGAACAGCTGGCGCCTAAAGCGATCATCACTGCGAAGCTGCGCGGGTTCAGACCCAGCTGCAGCGCAGTTTGAATTGCGATCGGCACAACAACCACCGCCGCCGCCTGGTTCGACATCGGTTGAGAGAGCAGCATAGTTAATATGAAAAAGCCACTTAACAGCCATTTGGGATCCATTCCATGTGTGAAAGCGACAATCCATTTAGATAAATAAGAAGCAGTCCCGGTATCCTGAATGGCTATTCCCAGCGCCAGCATCCCGCCAATCAGGATCAACACACGCCAGTTGACCATCTGATAGGCCTCCTCAGGCGTGATGCACCCCAGAATAAAAACAAGCAGCATCCCTACCATCGCGGCAATAGGCACAGAGACCACATTCAATGCGGCCAAAGCAAGTACACCAAGAAAAACTGCCCCGGATACAACTGCTCGTTTTGGGTCATATTCTTCCGTTCGGATAACATGCAGTAAACGAAATATACTGCTCTGGTCCAACGCCATTACACTCACTCGGCTGCCGTGCAGCAAAAGCTGATCGCCGACAGATAACCGCACATCACTTAGTTTACGCCGGATCGTTCGTCCGCTGCGGTTGATTCCCAAAACCTGCAGCCCATAATTGCGGCGAAAATCAAGCTGTTTTAATGTCCGCCCGATTAAAGGGGATCTCGGCAGCAGGATAACTTCAAATAATCTGATCTCTTCAGATTGGATTTCCCGGCCAGCAATATCGCTGCGCGGTTTTAGCTCCAACCCTGTCTTTTCCTGGATATCCAAAAGTCCATCTCGATCCCCCTCCACGATCAGCACATCACCAGATCTGAGGACAGTGCGAGCTGTGGGCACAAGAAAGGAGCGTTTATTTTTAGAAATTCGCAGGACAGTCAGGTCCAGGTCGCGCCCGAGGGCTGCTTGAGCCAGTGATTTTCCGATTAGGTGAGATCCTTCCGGGACAACGAGTTCTGTCAGGTAATTTCTAACACTGGCTTCAGTCGAAAATGGTTCCTCATACGGCCGATCCGGGATCAATTTTCTGCCAATCGTCAACAGATACACAATCCCCAACACTAAGATCATCAGGCCAACAGGAGAAAGCTCGAACATACCCAGTGGAAGCAGCCCCTCATCCACCATCACCCCGCTCACAACAATATTCGTTGTAGTAGCTATTAGCGTTACTGAACTTGCTAAAATACTGGCGAAGGCCAGCGGCATGAGCAGTTTTGAACGAGAAATTTTCATATTTCTCGCCATCCCAATCACCACAGGCAAGAAGAAAGCAGTCGCACCGGTATTGCTCATCAACGCGCTAAGCCCGGCAGCCGCCAGCACAATCAACAGCAGGAATCTATTGGCATCATGCCCAGCTTTACGTACGATCCAATCCCCCGCCATATCCACAACACCTGTTTTTTCTAGCCCCGCTGTCATTACCAATAATCCCAGTATCAAAATGAACGCCTCACTGCCAATTCCGGCCAGTGCCCTATCCAACGGAAGCAGCCCACTCACAACAAGGATCACAATCACCCCCAGGGCAATCACGTCAGGTGCAATTTTCTCAATTGCAAACAGCACCATCGTAACCCCAATGATGCCCAATACAAGCCCAATCTCAAGCGTCAAATTCAGTGCCCTTCTTTTTATCTTTTCTTAATCATACCAAAAGCTCTCGCGGCATGTTCTGAAAAAAAGAAACCTTTTTTTCGCATTTACGTAAAATTATTAAAAGGAGACAATTATTATGTGTTGTGTGATTAGTGCATTATTCTTTTTAGGACCGCGCGCCGGTTTACTGATTTGGTGGCTGGTTAACCCCGGCCGCTTCAGCATGGTTTATAACAACCT
>CAZILY010000152.1:0-4266 GCA_964540175.1 uncultured Pelolinea sp.
CAATTGCGGATTTTTGTTATAGATCTTCAGTGTGTTCTGGTTTGGTTTTACACATGGATTAAATATTAACAAAACGCCAACAAATATGCACCATGTGTTATGCTGTAATCATGTTGCATGTATATATTAAAATAAGTTAGGAGAGAAAATGAAAAAAATGAACAAACGCCAGATCATTACAATTCTTGTAACTCTGCTTACAATCACACTAAATGCTCTAGCGAACACTTTACCTTTCAACGGACAAGGAACTGGTGAAATATCAGACAGGTTTTCCATCCTGTTCGTACCAGCCGGTTATGTCTTTTCAATTTGGGGATTGATATATATCGGGCTAATCATGTTTACGGTTTTTCAAGCACTTAATTCTCAAAGGGAAAATTCTTTGATCGATAAAATTGCACCTGCTTATTGGATCGCGAACATAGCCAATGCCGTCTGGTTGTTCCTATGGCACTGGGAGTATTTCCCGATGACACTAATGGCAATGCTAACCATTCTTGGAAGTTTGATAGCACTTTACCTGCAATTTGGAAAAACTAAGTCTCCATTATCCTCTTCAGAAGTTTGGCTGGTAAAAGTACCCTTCAGCATTTACCTGGGCTGGATCTCAGTGGCAACAATTGCGAATTTTTCACAGGTACTGTTTTTCGCTGGTTGGAATGGATTTGGACTCTCACCCGTTATCTGGACGGTGATCATGCTGGCTGTTGCGGCTTTGCTTGGTATCCTGATGCTGCTGCGAGAAAAAGATTATGCCTACGCAGCGGTACTTGTTTGGGCGTTCATTGGAATTGCTTCTAAACAGGCTAATTATCCATCCGTTTTTTATTCCGCTTGGGCTGGAACCGGTTTGATCATCTTAAGTGGTTTGACAACATTTTTTAAGAAGAGACAGAAAGAGGATTAATGAGTATAAAAATTGTCACAGACTCAACTTGTGATTTACCGCTGGATGTCATAAAGAAACTCGACATCACGGTAGTTCCTTTATATATAAACATTGGGGATAAAGGTTATCTTGATGGAATCGATATAAAACGCAAGGATTTTTACACTAACCTTCCGAACTATGAGGTTCACCCGACAACAGCGACTCCCAGTATTGAAACCTTCAAATCCATTTATAAAAAACTGGCAAAGAAAGGTGCGGATGAGCTCTTATCCATCCACATCTCTGAAAGCTTGAGCGCAACTGTGAAAATTGCTGAATCGGCTGCCCAGGAGTTCACGGATATCCCGTTGACTGTCCGTGACTCACAGCAATTAAGCATGGGCACAGGTTTTCAAGTTGAACTTGCCGCTAAAATGGCAAAGGCTGGTAAATCAATGAAGGCGATCATCAAGGCAGCTGATGATCTGATGTCCAGAACTTTTGTTGCAGCAGGTTTGGACACGTTAGAATTTTTGCGCCGCAGCGGACGCATGAATGTTTTTTTAGCTGGCATTGGCAGTTTGTTGCAGCTTAAACCGATCCTAACGATGAAGCGGGGACTCCCTGGTTCAGAGAAAGTGCGGACGTCCGAAAAGGCATTTGAACGCTTAATTAATATGTTGAAGGAGAACCTTCCAATAGAACGCTTTGCGCTGCTCCACACCAATGCCGCTGACAAAGCGGAAGAATTTAAGAAACAAGTTCTTGATTTACTTCCAAGAGAAAAGATATATTCAATGGATATCACACCGGTCATTGGCGCACACCTCGGCCCAAACGCTGTGGGTTACGCATTGGTATCCGAAAGGACAGTTCAATGAAAAAAGAAGATCGCAACTCATATATTTCCGCTGCAGTAGCCATACTTGTTGGCATCCTGGTCGCATTAGCTGGTAGCCAGGAAAGCGTAATGGTTGGCAAGATCCCGGTGTTTGCATTGGCAGTAAGTTTGGCATATTTGATCCAATGGCTCGTTTTCATTCCCTCTTATCTGAAGCGAACCGAGAAATATTTTGATCTCACCGGCAGTATCACGTATATATCCGTGGCAATTCTATCCGCGATACTCAGCCGCAAACTCGATACACGCACTTTATTGATCCTTGTTTTGGTGGTGATCTGGGCAGCCAGGTTAGGAACTTTTTTGTTCAGACGAGTGAAGGCAGCAGGCGAGGATAAAAGATTCCGTGAGATAAAAAAATCATTCCCGCGCTTCCTATCTTTCTGGACCATACAAGGTTTATGGGTGACATTCACGCTTGCTGCTGCTCTGGCAGCTATCACATCTCAGCGAAGCGTTCCACTGGATGTATTTGCAGCCATTGGATCCCTCCTATGGATTGTGGGTTTTGTAATCGAGGCAGCTGCAGACATTCAGAAGAGCAAATTCAAAGCAAATCCAGACAACAAGGGTAAATTCATCCAGTCCGGGGTTTGGTCCCGGTCAAGGCACCCCAATTATTTTGGAGAAATTGTGCTCTGGGTTGGAGTTGCGATCATAGCCCTGCCGGTTCTCAGGGGTTGGCAGTGGGTGACACTGATATCACCGATCTTCGTAACCCTGCTGCTCACCAGGATCAGTGGAGTACCTATACTTGAAAAACGCGCGGATGAAAAATGGGGCGGTCAAGCGGATTATGAGGATTACAAGAAAAATACTCCGGTCCTGATTCCTTCGCTAATTGAAAAAAAATAATAAATTTCAGAATGAGAGGAATAAATATATGTTCTTACAAATTTTAAAGTATGCGATCAATATTGCGACTGTAGCCACCGGCGTGGTTTCGTTGTTTTGGCCGTTAAAAGTGCAGGAATTCACAGGATTGACCGTGAACGGCGGACGGGGGATCACAGAAATCAGGACGATTCTGGGCGCTTTGTTTATTGGGTTGGGGATTGCAGCCCAGGTTTTCAATCAAAAGCAAACCTATGCCATGCTGGGGATCATGTACCTGGCAATGGCGTTGGTGCGCGAAATTTCTATTATTGCAGATAGATCAGCGGTTTCATCCAATATCATCAGCTTTGTTGCCGAATTGGTATTTGGATTGATCCTAATGATCTAGAGGTTTATGATGAAAATAGGAAAAATAATTTCGTTACTTGGGGTTGCTGCCATGACAGCAGTTCTGATTTATGGCTTCACGACTGGTGATTTTGGTATTGATGGTGGTGAGATTCTGCGGAATCCTTGGGGAATCGTCTCACTGGTCGATCTATACACTGGCTTTACGCTATTCTCCGCCTGGATCATTTACCGGGAAAGTTCGATTTTCCAAGCGCTTTTCTGGGTCATCCTGATGATGGTACTGGGATTTTTTACTGCCAGCCTGTATATCTTCCTTGCTTTGTATAAAAGCAAAGGTGATTGGAAAAAATTCTGGATGGGCAAGCACGCGGATGGATAAGCTCAAGGAGCTGTGGGATGAACTGAAGCTTGTCTTTTCTGGCAGAGGACCAAGCATTATAGATGCATTGATCCCACTTCTGGTCTACATCATCGTCAGCCGTTTCATTGATCTAAATCTGGCAGTGCTAATTTCTGTGGCCGCGGCTGGTGCAATAATGTTTTACCGCCTCATCAAGAAACAATCGCTTGCCTTTGCGGCTGGGGGTGCTGGGAGCGCACTCTTCGCGGCATTCTTCGCTTACCTGAGCGGTTCGGCGAGTGGATACTTTCTTCCTGGTTTTATCTCTGGTGGATTGACCGTTGCGGGATGTTTTTTAAGTGTGCTTATCAAGCGACCATTGGCGGCATACTCGAGCATGCTCACTCGCCGCTGGCCGGCAAAATGGTATTGGCACCCGCAAGTCCTCCCAGCTTATCGTGAGGTAACATTATTCTGGGGAATTCTATTTGGCGTACGTCTTGCGGTTGAGTTGATCCTTTTTTCACAAAACGCGATAGAAGCATTGGGAACTGTCCGTCTTATTATGGGCTGGCCTTATACCGTTCTTGTATTAGTCGCGAGCTATTTATACGGCCAGAAAAGGCTTTCAAAACTCGCAGGTCCCAGTGTGGCAGAATATAAATCAGGTGCTAAACCACCCTGGTCTGGGCAATTGAAGGGATTTTAAAAAAGCGAATTTTGGATATTGGACTCTTATTCTTTTGGCTGTGAAAATAATTCTACTCCTTGTCTTCTTTGAAAAAAGAAAAATATGGTTTTCAACTTAAGCACAGTACTCCAATTAATTATTCGTTATTCCCATTTATAAAAAATGAATATAAAATATTATCAAAAAAGATGACCCACTAATTAAAAAGAGTAAAAACTGCTAGTGTAACAAACTTTCTGTAAATTCAAAAAAGAGTAGATCACGGTATCCTT
>CAZILY010000153.1:0-4197 GCA_964540175.1 uncultured Pelolinea sp.
TCTCCAGGCGAGTGTCGTAGGCTTTATAGACCACCGCCATGCCGCCTTCGCCTAATTGCTCTAAGATGTGGTAGCGTCCGATGTCTGTTCCGGGTTGAATGGTCATAGGTTACTTACTGTCCTTTGCTTCTTCGTTGTTAGAAAACAAGTTTTTTATGCCTTGTTTTCTATTTTTTCACCTTTAATAACACATCAATGCGTTTCTGCAGTCCAACGGTTGGGTCTTCATCCTGATTCCACGGTGCGGCAGTCTGCATGAGCACTGGACGTCCACGCCGAATGATGAACCCTCTTCCCGGTGGTAGACCGGCGGCTGGCTGGCCGAGAGGACGGCGGGCGTTATTGAAGTCTTCAATGCCCTCTGTGCCGCCCAATAAAACGCCGCAGCCGGTTTTGCGGAACCGCTGAACGAAAGGATCATCATAATCCTTGGGTAATTCTGGCAGTGTGCCAGCGATCACGTAACTCGTACCCAGCTCACCGCCTTGCAGAATGCAGTCAGCCAACTGGTTGGAAAGTTCGGGAGCCTGCAAGTGAAAGCGCTCGTAATCATCAATCACCATCATGATGTGCGGCCAAGCTGAATTTACTTTCAGCTGGTCAAAATTATCCGGGTTCTTCTTGTATGCTTTTTCTGTCAGGCCCTGGCGTTTTTGGATCTCATTGTTTAGCTTGACGACTGCTTTATCAATTTCAGCACGTGCGCCGATGTAATCAGTCACATGTGGAAAACGTCGGAAACTCGAAAGCGAACGTGCATGGAAATCTACCAGGATGATTTGCAATTCTTTAGGTGTGAAACTTCCCAACAGCCCCAGCAACCAGGTGCGCAGCAGCGTGGTCTTTCCGCTTTGAGAAGAAGTGCCGGCGATCATGAATGCCGGACCATCAGCTGCCAATGAGAATCCATCCGGACTCAGGCGTTCATACTCCTGCCCCAGCATAACTGCAAGCGGGCTTCGCTCGCCAAGATTGAGTTTCTGTTTTGCAGGCAGTGTTAGGTGATATGGCAGCATGCGAATCGGTTCGGGCCGGATGCCTTTCCAGGCATTGTCCATCGCTTCCGCGGTTCTGATAAGATTTTCCGCCTGCTCAAAATCGCTCTCGCCTTCCACTGGCAGCGCCGCCTGAAAATCCAGTGGCGGGTTGGCACGAAGAAGCCCATGCCCCGGACGAAGACCTTTGATTGCATCTTCCTGCATCCGTGCTTCGGTCGGCTGTCCAACGATGCGGTAATACTCAGTCGTATCCGCCTGGTTAAAGGTCACACGCAAATTTATGTTAGCAAACAGATCATTGGGCAGGTCACCCTGCAGCGGTGTGGCAACTGCAATATATAGTCCTGCGGCAGAACCACCGCTGACAAGCGTTGTGACCGCCTTAATAAATTCAGGTTCAAATGCCTGCCTGAACTCATTAAAGCTATCAATGATCAAATATAGTGCTGGAAGCTGTTTTCCCTCCGATACTCTATTGTTGTAATCCAGCCAGTTATCTACTTTAGATGTGCGCAGCAGATCATTGCGACGGTGCATTTCTCCGTAGATATGCTGCACAAGACGCTCTGCTCGCTCTGTCTCCAACCGTGTCACCACTGCTCCCACATGCGGCAACTTCTCGAGTGGTTTTAGCGCTGGCTGTCCGCCAAAATCAAGAATGTACATCTGTGCCTGCGAAGGATCCTGTGTCGCTGCCAGCGACATCGCCAGCGCGCGCAGTTGGGTACTCTTGCCTGTACCGGCCGAACCAAACAACAGTAAATGTCCACCGTGTGATGGTTCTACTTGCAAGCAGTACTGCTTCTGATGCGAGGGTACATCGTACATACCCAGCAGTGGCCATACTCGACCGGTCTTATCATTTGATGTTTCCCAATGGCGGCAGGGAGTCCACTGCGAGCCATCCCATCCACCGGTGAAATGGTCATTAAGCACTTTCGGCAGGTACAGCCGATCTGGCAACGGATCCGGCCAGATTGCGGGCGGGTGTTTGATGTTCATGCGCCGCGCCATCTCATTTATGTACTGCACCACTGCGGCGGCTTCGGTTGAAGGCAGGGGTTTTTCATCTTGCGGTTTGGCATGCTGCCCGGAAATATACAGCTCCTCGCGTTTACCGTCCGGAAGAATGCGCGTGATTTTGTTCAGGGAAGAAGGTTTCTTCAGGAAAGGCTGGTAGGTCGCCCCCGAATACGCGGATTGATAGAGCACGCGTGTGTTGGCTTTGAAATACGCCCGCCCACGCGAGAGGTTGATCGCATCCGGGATGCCGATCATCTGGATGCTGTCCTGCGGTTGGCTGACTTTCAGGCAAATACGGAAGGATGAGTTCTGCAGGATCTCCGGGTCCACAGCTGCTTCGATGTTCTGCGTAGCAAGGATCAAATGCACACCCAGCGAACGCCCTTGGCGCGCGATGCTGATCAGCCGTTTGCTTTCCTCTGGATTGCGCAGCTTGAATTCAGCAAATTCGTCAAAAACGATCAGCAGCCGTGGAAGCGGCCGTTTGACCTTCAGCTTGCGATATTCATCAATATGCGAACGTCCAAAATTGAAAGCTGCACGCGACTCTTCCAGAACACGCTTGCGGGATTCAATCTCACCACTCAGCGCTTGGATCACGCGCTCCGCGTATGTCGCGTTGGATTCAATGTCAGTGATCACACCCACTGTATGGGGCAGCTTGGATAGCTCATTGAACGCCGCACCTCCTTTAAAGTCGATCAGCGCAAAATTGATCTCATAGGGGTGGTGGGTAACCGCCATCCCTAGAATGATTGCCTTGAGTACTTCCGATTTTCCGGAGCCTGTCATGCCACCCAGCAGCCCATGCGGTCCATGCGCGCCATCGCGGTCGTTCAAATCAAAAATCAGATCCGAAGTAGCTGAAATTCGCCCGATAGGAGCGCGCAGAAAACCATGCGGCGGCTGGCCGTTCCACCAGCGCTCGACCGGCAGGTCCTCCACTGTCGGCGCGTTGAACATCTCCAGGAAGGTGATCACATCTGGCGGGCGGGAAGTATCCTGGTCATCTTCCCATTCCACTTTCGCTAGCGCTTTTTCAAGCATCTCTGCCGGTTTGAGTCCCACGAAATCACCCAGCGCTTCCCGGATGTATCCCTCAGCGCCTGTTTCTTCATAAACCAATTTTGAGCCGGAAATGCGAATCATAGCGCCGCATTTACCCGGCACTTGGCTGGGAGCCGGGCTGATGAACAGCGCGTGGATGCCCAACTCAACACCTTTTGACTGGATCAGCTCCAGTGCCGCGTGCGCATATTCCGAATCCAGTCCATCAACCACCACCACCAAACGTGGTAAGGGAATCATATGGGCGTCTGTGCCCTCCGCCTTCACCAGCTTGCGTGATTCCACCCACTGCTCCCGTTTATGGATCTCGCTTTCTAACGCCGACATCAATTTTACGGATGGAATGCTGGCTTTTTTCCCGCGTGGGTGTTTTAATAGTATTTTCAGCAGCGGTGAGGCATGCGGCAGTTTGGCCAACCAATTCCACTCCGGCAGCGCCGCTTCAACACAGATTGCCGCCACATTCACTTCGGTTATCCAATGGTGTGTAATTAACTGGCAAAGGATTGCGCGCGCCAAATCCCTTGTCTCACCAGGGATACCAGCGATGCCGACCGAACCCACCAGCGGCAAGCGCGCCTGGATAGGCACCTCTTCCAATATGCTGTATTTCTTGCCAAGCTGCATGGCAAACTTGAACTCCTGTTCAAAGGCCTCATTTTCATTCTTCTTGACCGGATTATCCAGTTGGTAGGATGCAGGCAGTTCTCCAATGCCGATGCGCGCGAACAGGAAATCAGCGTCGGCTGGGCGCCGCTCACCCAGCCGCGGGTTGTTGGTTTGCGCGCGGCGCAGGCATTCAGATATATCCGGATTGTTGTTCAGGCGGATCTCTTTTTCCTCCTGGCTCAGCTCGATCAGTCGGTTTTCCACCTGGCGCAGTTCTGCACGGTAGGTCTCTCTTGCGCTCTCCACTTTTTTCTCATAACTGCGCTTCTGGAACCAGGTCGTCAGAAAGGTGCCAATATAGGAAACGACCATGATGGGCATGAATATAAGATAACTGCTTCCCGACCCTGAATCACCCATCATGCTCATGATCAAAATAATACTGAGAAGCATGGCTGCCATCGGCAGCACAGCCATTAACCAATTGTGACTCTCGGGC
>CAZILY010000154.1:0-4188 GCA_964540175.1 uncultured Pelolinea sp.
TCTATGTTAATGTTTGCTGGGATAAAAAAGATTCTAATCATCTCTTCTCCTGATCAGATCCCCTCTTTCAAAAATGTGCTCGGTGATGGAAAAAAGTGGGGGCTAGATTTTACCTATGCAATTCAGGAACAGCCGAGAGGGTTGGCTGACGCATTTTTACTCGGAAAGGAATTTGTCGCAGATTCTCCAGTTGCGATGACCTTGGGTGATAATATTTTCTACGGAAGGGGATTAATCGACATCTTACAATCCGCAGCTAAATTACAACACGGTGCATTGATCTTTGCCTATCCTGTAAAAAACCCCCAACAATTTGGCATTGTTGAAATTGATAAGCAATTTAATGCAATAAATATCGAGGAAAAGCCATCGCGGCCAAAATCTAACCTGGCGGTCCCTGGTATGTATTTTTATGATAACCGTGTTTGTGATTTCGCACAGCAGCTCAAGCCGTCTCCGCGGGGAGAACTGGAGATCACAGATCTCAATAATAAATATTTATTTGAAGGTACTCTAAAAGTAAATGTGCTCGGGCGCGGAATCGCCTGGTTGGATGCAGGTACACACGAATCACTCCTGCAAGCATCAAATTTTGTGCAGACTGTTGAAGAACGCCAAGGGTTAATGATTTCATGCCCTGAAGAAATTGCTTATCGGATGGGATTCATTGACAAAAAGCAAATGATAAAGTTAGCAAATGAACTGAAAAACAACCCGTATGGTGAATATTTATTAAACCTCGCACGAGAAGTGCCAGAAGGATCTCGTGAAGTTAATTAACCGTAAGTACATAATTTTTCCCGCTTTCCTGCTTTTCATCTGTATTTTGGTTTATGGAGTATTTACTCCTTTTATGGGTTTCTATTGGGACGATTTTCCCTATACATGGTTTAAAGTCGCAAATGGCGTTCAGGGAACAATGAACGCAATCACTCTTGACCGTCCTGTGCTTGCACTTTTTTATGCGTTACCAATGTCCATCCTTGGCGAAAGACCTCTCGCATGGCAATTTTTCGCAATTTTTACACGCTGGATTTTTACGATGAGTATGTATGGATTCTTACAATCCCTTTGGCCGAACAGGAAACATTCAAATCAGAGTCTCACCTTATTACTATTGGTTTTCCCTGGATTTACACAGCAGTGGATTTCTGTAATCTATTCCCACTCTTTTTTAGTCTTATCCCTATATTTCTTTTCGTTAATCATCTTCATTAATAATTTAAAATCAAAAAAGCCCACTCTTAAAAAAACTTTTTTTTCGGTAATTCTCTCAATTACCAGTATGGCAGCTATGGAGTATGTTGTCGGACTTGAACTTATTCGTCCATTAATAATTTTCATAAACGAAAGAAGGGAAATCAAAACAAAGATAACATATGGTTTTATTAAGATTATTTTCATAAAATGGCTCCCCTACTTAATCGGTTTACTTCTATTTATTATGTATCGAGTATTTTTGGCATCGTCTGCCCTTTATAAGGTTCATAACTTAAATAATTTCCTATTCACCCCTATTTCAGCAGCATGGGGACTATTTACAACTCAGATTAAAAACATTTACACAAGCATCATTCCCACTTGGGGTGTAATATTTTCTCCTTTTTCTCTAATAGATATGTCATCTTCGTATTGGAAAATTCACTTTTGTTTCAGCGGATTTCTCTTGTTCTTTTCAGCTTTATTCCTTTTCTTCCAAAAAAAAGAGAAAACCCACAACCAAGCTTCACATAACAAAAATAACCAATGGATTAAAGAAGCAATACCGCTTTCCATCTTCATACTTTTTTTCGCAGGGGTTCCTTTTTGGGCAGCAAACCTCGAACCATCAATTAGTTTCCCAAATGATCGATTTCTTCTACCTTTTATGCTTGGGTCAACATTATTTGTTTTCATCATATTGGAACTTTTCCGTAAAAATATAATGATTTGGTCTATTCTTTTTTGTGTTATTTTCTCACTTTCTGGAACTTACCAGCTTTTTCAGGCAAATAATTATCGGAATGAATGGGACGATTTCACAAATTTTTTTCAACAAATTTCTTGGAGGGTGCCATCATTAGAAAACAACACGATCTTAGTCACAGAAGAACTTCCACTTCTCTATTACAGCGACAACTCCCTCACTGCCGCCCTGAATTGGCTCTACGCAAAGAATATCTCTGAATTTCAACTCCCTTATATGTTGAATTACACAAGTATCCGATTGGGAACAAGCCTCCCCTCTCTTGAACCAGGCACAATAATTCATCAAAATTATCGAACTTTTTCTTTTAATGGCTCAACTAACAGGATGATTGTTTTTTACCACACCCCTCCCGGGTGCGTACACATAACCGACCCAGTTATTGATCCATTAAACCCCCTTCTCCCTGTTGAAATACGCGAAACTTCTAGATTATCTAACCTCTCATTAATACTGAAGGAGGAAAACAGAAATGATGTGTTCTTCTTGAATGGAGGACAGGAAAACTCCTGGTGCTTTTATTACCAAAAAGCATCCCTAGCATATCAATTTCAGGATTGGGATACCATTGCTCACCTTGGGGATTCCGCATTTGGCATAGATGACTATCCAAATGATGCTTCCGAACGTATTCCCTTTATATTCGGGTATGCGCATACTGCCCAGTGGGAGAAAGCACTACAGTTGACACAAATTACCTATCAGGTTTCCAATTTGTATCAGCCTATGCTGTGCGAGGTATGGAAAACCATCGATGAAGACACATCGAGTGATTTTCAAAAAGAAAACACGCTCGCTCATATTGAAGAGCAAATGGCTTGTGGTTTTCTTTTTTCTGATTGACAGTTGAATTTTTCCATGAAAAAAAGAATTAAAACCATTACACAAAACGACTTCGTCTTTCCAGCATTTCTTCTTTTTATCTGTATCTTATCGTATGGCTTACTTTCTCCATGGATGAAATTCTTTCATGATGAATACTCGATTCTTTGGTTCTACCATCGCGCCAACGATGTAACCTTGTTTTTTGAAGGCAATCGCCCATTCCTCGCGTACATCTATAAACCGTTATTAAGTATATTTGGTGCAGATTCTTACTCATGGTCAATATTTGGGGTCCTCTCCAGATGGTTCCATGCACTTTGTTTATTCTGGTTGGTTAAAGAGATTTGGTCAGAAAATCAACCATTAGCAATTATTTCCAGCTTGCTCTGCGTTGTGTACCCAGCTTTTCAGGCACAGTCTGCATCGATAATGTTCAGCATTTTGTTTTTATTATTCTCTTTTTTCCTTCTTTCACTCTTGTTTACTCTAAAGGCTTTAAAGGGAGACGTGAATCAAGCAATTCTAACCATCACATCACTTTTATTGTCTTGTGTCAATTTGATTACAACGGAATATTTTTTTACCTTAGAAATCCTGCGGTATGTAATTATTTGGTTCTATTTATATAAAAACAAAACTCAAGATTTATATAAAGGTTTTCTCCACAAATCTCTTCCTTACCTTCTCCTGTTCCTCCCAATTATTGGTTGGCGGTTTTTCCAACAGCCAGATGAAACAACGTATAAGCTCCACATTGGCTCCCAATTATCAAGCATCTCACTTCCGAAGATTATCGGGTTCCTGATAGATTTACTCATTGATATTTGGAACGTAAGCATCGGTGCATGGATCTATGCGCTTTATCCCCGCCATTTACTTATTAGTCAAAGCAAAATGGCCCTGACCATTACTCTCTTCCTTTTTTCTTTTGTTGCATTACTCTGTATCTTTTATTTCAGAAATCTTAAATCCTTTATACAGAAGGCGGGGAGGGATTTCTCCTCAACAATAATGTTTTCGCTGTCTGCATTATTCGCCGCAGGAATTCCTTTCTGGATCACTGACCTGCCCATCGGTGAACATTATGTGTTCAGCCGGTGGACAATCCCATTCATGCTTGGAGCAAGTATTTTAATTTCACGGTTAATCCTTCTGGCAAACAAACCAAGATTTGTGGTTTTGTTAGCTTCTTTGTTAATTTCTGTTGGTGTAGGCAATCAGATCCTAGCCGCAAATTCATTCAGGCAAGATTGGGATAAGCAAATGAGCTATATTTGGCAATTCAAATGGAGAATCCCATCTCTCCAAGAAAACACTACCATCTTCTCGAATATGTTAGATTTCCATTATGAGAACAGCGATGAGATTAGTATGGCCCTTAATTTTCAATATCCTTC
>CAZILY010000155.1:0-4163 GCA_964540175.1 uncultured Pelolinea sp.
GTAATCAGCAAAAAGTATCGCTCGCAAAATGGCTTTTCGTGAAACCGGATATTCTCATCTTAGATGAACCTACACGAGGGATTGATGTTGGCGCTAAATATGAAATTCATTCAATAATGAATGACCTTGTTAAGCAGGGAATGAGCATTATTATGATTTCCTCCGAACTTCCGGAAATATTAGGTATGAGTGATCGAATTTATGTCTTATCTGATGGAAAAATTTCTGGAGAGTTATCCATTGAAGAAGCGAATCAAGAAAAAATCATGCACCTGGCTACAAATTAAGGAGATTGAAAGATGGCATTTATCAATAATATAAAAAAGGTATTTCGGCAAAATATTCGTGAATATGGGATGTTCATCGCGTTATTCTTTATCATGATCGTTTTCACAATAGCGACGGATGGTATTTTTATTTCTTCAAGAAATATCAGCAATTTGCTGAATCAAACCGGTTATATTGCTGTGCTGGCAGTGGGCATGACATTGGTGATTGTCATCGGAGAAATTGACCTCTCGGTTGGGTTTTTAGCTGGATTCCTCGGAGCGGTCGCGGCAATCGCGATGGTTTCATGGAAATTACCTGTCATTGTGGTTATTCCCCTTGTGATGGGTTTTGGGGCAATTGCAGGTGTGGTCACCGCTCTTCCTATTGCTAAAATGGGAGTCCCCTCTTTTGTGGCATCTCTTGCGGGGTGGTTGATCTACCGGGGCGCTTTACAGATGGTTACATTGAAGACTGGTACGATAGTTATACCCAACGATTCTTTCAATGCGATTGGAAATGGATATATCCCGGATATCCCAGGATTAGATTTCTTGCCCGGCGCACATAAGCTTACCCTTCTTTTGGGTCTTGTCGCAATCGTGCTGTTCATTTTCAATGAGATCAGATCGCGTAGAAAAAAGAAAGAGTACAAATTCGATATTCTTCCTGTTGATATGTTCATTTTTCAGATTTTGTTTGTCTCTCTATTAATTTTTAGTATCACATGGATCCTGGCGGGATATAATGGCTTGTCGTGGACCGTGGTGATCATGTTGATAGTGACCGCGGTGTACCATTTCCTGTCCTCAGAAACTGTTCTGGGGAGATATATCTACGCGGTTGGCGGAAATCCTGAGGCAGCCGAATTAAGCGGTATCAATGTGGAAAATATCATTATGGTTGTGTTTGGTTCAATGGGGATGCTCGCTGCGCTTTCAGGCATGTTGTTTGCTTCCCGCCTGCAATCAGCAACCACAACCGCAGGACAGCTTTTTGAGCTGGATGCAATTGCTGCTGCCTATGTTGGTGGAGTTTCTGCAAGTGGCGGGGTGGGAAAAGTAACTGGTTCAATCATCGGGGCATTGGTGATGACCTCGCTAACCAGCGGGATGAATCTAATGGGGATTGATATCTCCTCACAGTACATTGTCCGCGGCGCGGTGCTGGCTTTGGCAGTGATCTTTGATGTGGCTACTCGCAGACGAGGAAAATAAACGGGTTTTCTCCAATAATCATTGTTCTTCATGATATAAGTAATATTTAACGAGGAATTTCTATGTGATAGAAGTTTATTCGTTATTTGAAATTCTATTTTCTGATACCTTGTTGAATGGCTTTGATCATTGAGCGCGTTAATCCACGTTTTGCTCAGCCTGCACTCATCCCATTAATAAAATTTTCATACAATAAAAGCCGGATGTTATAATTTTTGCTTTGTCTGTAATAATTAAGTGAAAAGGGCGTGTCTTTTTGGAAAACAAAAAACTTGCGCGGATAGCCTCATTGATTCGATCGTTTGGATATTTTTCGATCATGGGTGTGTTCGGATTGCTGACTTCATCCCTGGGGCCAATTTTACCGGATCTATCCAGCCAGGTGGGGGCACCGCTGGACGTGCTCAGCTTGATCTTTACCGCCCGTTCGTTTGGGTTTTTGTTTGGGTCACTGCTTGGTGGAAAATTATTTGATAAGTATAAGAGCCATCCCCTGTTTGCTGTTTTCTTCTTGGCCCTGAGTTTGATCATTATTATGATCCCGTTTAGCACCTCTTGGTGGCTGCTGGTGGGAGTTGTTTTTATCCAGGGGATCACGTTGGGTTTCGTGGTGGTGGGCGCGTCCACGTATATTGTGTGGGAGCATCCACACAACCCGGCCCATGGTTAAACACGCAAAGCTTTATTAACGGCGTGGGCGGTTTCTTGTCTCCGCTGATCATATCATTTTCAATTTCAAGATCCGGGTCGTATCCATTTTCCTTCTGGTTCTACGCCTTGCTGGCGTGCCTGTTATCCACATTTTTCTTTTTCATAAAAAGCCCCCCAATACGAAAGATTGAGAAAACTGAACTTTCGGAGGAAGAGCATGCGCCTGGATTGATCACCCTGATCACGTTGATCTTCCTGTTATATGTGGGCGCGGAAGTGTCTTATAACGGGTGGATCTTTTCGGTCGCGACTACCGCATATTCCATGCCTGCGGCCAATGCGCGCCTGCTGAATTCCATGTTTTGGGGAAGCATAGCGCTTGGGCGCTTGGCGGGCATTCCTATTTCCAGGTATATGCGGGCGGACCGGATACTGATCCTTTCCTTTGCCGGCGGCCTCTTGAGCCTGTTGGCCGCGATCATATTCCCGCATTCCATCAGTGTCTTATGGGCGGGAACCATCGGGGTGGGGCTCTGCATGGCGTTGATATTTCCCTCGCTGTTGCTGTATGTGGAAAAACAAATGCACCTGTCCGGGAAAAAAATCGGGATGATCTTCTCGGCCACTTCGGTTGGTGGGATGCTGTTTCCGTGGATATCCGGGCAGTTATTTACCCGATTTAGCCCGCATGCTGTGAAAGGCGTTGTACTGACCAGCCTGGCGGCTGGATTTACGGTTTTTCTGTACGTGAGGAAATCGATCAATTCTAAGGAACTTAACTAATAAATGGTTCTTTGAAATCAATATTTTTATCCAATCCTTATGCGCTTGAAAATCGGAAAACGAACCGGATACTCTGAAAAACCTGTGAAATACAGCATTCTTTTACGATTATTTATTACCGCCAATTTAACCTTAAAAAACCTTTTTTGATAAATACTTATTGACAATATTGACAATTAATGCTGCTGTATTTGTACAATTAAATAAAACAGTATTGAAAGCGTTGACTCTGCGCAGGAAAATGGTCGCTTACTTGGGTGAGCCGCCTAACCCATTGAAAGTGCAGATGAGCTAGTAGCGAAACCGGTCAATCTATTTGGTCGGTATTTTTAATTTCCCAAGCCTGCTGAATAGAACAAAATCAAAGGTATCAAGGAGAAGAGGCCAGGGATGAAAAAAACGAATAGTTTGAAAAGAATCACAAACTTAATCGCAGTGATTGTAATGTTATTGGGTGTGATTCCCTTTGCCGCGGCGGCGAATATCACGACCGTTTACGCGGATGGGGAAGAAACCACTGAACCGGTTGCACCAGCAGCGGAGGAAGCACCGGAAGTTGCAGAAGAAGAAACTGCACACGCGGAAGAAACCACTGAACCGGCTACGCCAGCAGCGGAGGAAGCACCGGAAGTTGCAGAAGAAGAAACTGCACCCGCGGAAGAAACCGAAGCTGAAGGGGGCGAAGCAGCACCGGCAGAAACAGCTGAAACAGAGGGTGAAGCAGTAGTAGAAGAGGCGGATGCTGCGGAAGGAATCGAAGCGGTTGTTGAGGAACCAGTAATTACTGAAACAACAAAAGCTGAGGAAGAAGCTCTACCAGAAACCCTGACAGAAGTAAGTGAAACTGTTGAAGAAGAAATAGCCGCAGAAGAAACTGATGTGGATGTTTCTGAAATAGTTGAAGTGCTCAGCGAAGCGGATGTGCAGGTTGTTGATGAAAATGGCGAAGCCCTTTCTCTTGCGAGTGTAGAAGCCGTGGAAGTTCTGGCAAACAGTGACCCTTTCTTCTGGGATAGCGTTAACAAAGAATGGGTAGGCTATACGGAAAGCGGCACTGGCTGTCCGGCAAATGTAACTTGCTACCAGAACGATTACCCTTTCCAGGAAGCAGTTAATCAAGCAGGGGTGGGTAACACCATCTTTGTTGCCAGTGGCGAGTATCATGAAGAGGTTGTGGTAGATCATGCTGATCAATCATTCGCCGCTTTCCATTCTATTGCGGTGACGTCGGATGCAGGTATGCCA
>CAZILY010000156.1:0-4136 GCA_964540175.1 uncultured Pelolinea sp.
GAATTCGGAAGTATTCCATTGTTCTTGCCAAAACAAAAGAGTTCGGGGGAATCACACAGATTTTTCCTTTAAAATCCACCATTGAACGTTTATCGAATTGCTTGGGATCCACAACAGCAGAATACACATTGGTAAAAATCTTGAATTCATCTGCCACACGGATATCATACCCATAAGAGGATAAGCCGTATGAAATAACCCCATCATGCTGCTGTGTGTCCACAAACGGTTCAATCATTTTCTCTTTTAATGCGAGTTCTCGTATTCGGAAATCTGCAAGCAGTGCCATTTTTTCTCCTTTTTACCACCCACTGGCGGTGAACACTTCATTTAATAGATAAATTCGCTCTTCTTCTGTCATCAACCGTGGTCTTGCCAAATCAATAAACATAATCGGGATTAATTCAGTGCTGATATATTCCCCGTCATGGAAAACATGCCGATCGATAAATGCCTGCCGTTGAGAGAATCCCTCTCTGTACTGGTCAAAGAACAGATTTCCAAGTCCATAGTGCAAGAAACTAGATTTATAGAATTCAATCGCATGCGGTTGGTGCGCCTGGCTTCCGCTGACGATCACAGCGCCAGCATCCGCAGCGGAATAAAAATCCACTTGCAGCGCCGGGCTGGCATCGTAGGCATAATATTCTATATGTTGAAAAGTGAAGATTGGTTGATATCCCTGGGCAACTGCCTTTTTTACTTGTTCAGCCATCAATTCCATATCACAATGTACAGCCCCCGGGGATGAATCACTGGCAGTCGCATATCCTTGAGGTTTCGCGTTGCATCCAAAGAAAGCAATCTTGTTCCCATGATGATTGAAAACAGCCGGTTGAATACCATCGGAATAATCTCGTCCTCCTCCATAGTACTGCCAATTGCGATCTTCATACATTTGAAGCGTATTCAACATGGCGTCCGAACCCCAATCCCCTAAATGGTCTCCTGTCAATTCCACCACATCCGTCCCGATTGCTTCCAGCAGTTGAATATATTCCGGCTTGCTGCAAAACACTAAATTAGCATCATTCGTTTTATTGGAAAACGGATTGGGGCAGTTTTCAACAAAAGAAATCTCGTTGCTGATGTGCAGAATATCCGCGTCGCGCAGGATGTCGCCGATATCGATTGCGGGATAAGTGTTTCCGCTGGATTCCATAACATAAGCAGTCCCCCGCACGAGTGCTGTAACACCCGTCATCACTACCGTCGTTAATTTATCAGCATGACGATTACTCAATGGAAATACCCCCGCGTTCTCATCTTCTGTGATATGAGAGAGCAGTCTTTCCAATTCCGCTTGGTCTCCTAAAAAAGAAAAAGGGATATTTAAAATATAATCAGATGGATTAAAATCCTTATGGATAGGTGAAAACCCATCTATCGCCAAGACCTTCCAGGTTGGTTCCAGCTGCTCAAAGGGAATGATCGCATATGCATTCTCACTTTCCCAAACCCGGCCGAGAATCTCTTTTGATGAAATGACCTTCACTTTGCTGGTCGATGCTGAACCCCATATTTTTTCAATAATCGCCTTCGTACTGCCATCCACATAAAGCACTTCGGCAGGAAAACTCACCCCTGCATTTCCCTGCCAGAACGCCTGCAAGTCCGCGCCTGTAACACCTTCACCTATATAAGAAAATGGTGCTGCTAATACATATACCCACTCAATAATTGGATCTTCCGCACTTACATCGATCTGAAAACTCGAGCCATCCAGTGAATCAGATATTTCGATTATTTGAATATTGCCCAATGTATCAACTAAAGGTTCCGGAATATAAGGAGGTATGCCAATCGAATATGAACTGGGAGTACGTGTGGGCGATGGTTCCTGCTCAACTTCAGGAGCATCCCCGCAAGCGCTCAGTAGAATTGCTGACAAAATTAATAGCGGAAGTATTGTTCTTAAATATTTTTTCATTGAAATGGATTGTATCAAAGCAGGGTTATTTGTGCGCGTGTCTTCAGGTGTTCCCTGACCTGCGTATCCAATTCACGAGTCTCCAATTCAATTGCTTCCAATTGGGTTATTAATTTTTCTTTCATAGAATTATCGGATAACGATTGCATATTGATGCGCACATTTGCGCCAGCGCTTGTGATTGCCGCAATCGCCAGTGCAGACGCGGTTCCTGCATCCGTAATCGCATTTTTGTTTCCCATGCCTGCAGCCACCACAGCTAACTGCATTACCTTAAGCGCTTTCTGGCAAGTCTCCAAAGGAACCTGCGCAGCTTGTATGGTAGCCGCCTGGATCGTTGATTCCCGCTCACGCTTCTGTTCTTCTGTCTCTTTAGGCAGTCTATATGCGTGCATCACCGTGTCAAATGCCTCCGCGTCCTGATCGATTAATTCTGATAATCTTACCCTGAGCTGATCTGCCTGGCGGATAATTTCTTCCATGTCCTGCTGCACAGCAGCGTATTTCTTTTTTCCAAGTGTAATCCGTCCGACCATCGCGACCAGGGCAGCAGCTTCGGCTGCCGTAAAAGCAGCGGCTGATCCTCCACCTGGTGTGGGGTCCTTGCTTGCCAGCATATCCAGAAACTCGAACTCAGCGCCACCATTTGCCAGCTCATTTCCTGAAGTCTCCAATTTTCGCTCCAGGATCTGCTCATCAGAAAACTGGTCTAATTGCAAGTACCAGATCGCTGAATCGATCAGAGCTTTCTGCGGGATCAACCCAATCAACTCACTGTGGTGAATCGCAGTACCGTATCGCTCGGCTTCTCTGCGAATCATTTCAACGACCTGGGGAATGGCTGTCTTATTAAAATTAGTTAAGTTCATAGATACCTGCGCCCGCCCTTCAACTAATACTCCCATCGCTTTCACAAAACGCAGTCCGCCGGAAGAGAAGCGGATAGTTCTTGCGATCTTTTTCGCAATAGCGGTGTCTTCTGTATCCAGGTAAACGTTATACGCGATCAACGGTGCCCGCGCTCCAATCACTGTTGCGCCAGCTTTTCCCAATTCTGACGGGCCAAAATCCGGTTTTCGAGTGGAATCTGTTTGGACTTCTTCTTTTAAACCCTCATATTGTCCTTTGCGGATATTTTCCAGGTTCTTCCGCTCAGGCATCCGTGCTGCAGCTTCATAGAGATATACTGGGATATCCAGCTCACTTCCCACACGCTTGCCCAGCCGTTCAGCTATCTCAACACATTCCTGAACACTCATATTCTGGATCGGTACGAATGGCACCACATCTGTCGCGCCAATGCGAGGATGTTCTCCTTCGTGCACGTTCATATCAATCAACTCGCCTGCTTTTTTAATTGCTTGAAACACAGCTTTCTCAACCGCCTCTGGCACCCCTAAAAGGGTTATCACTGTTCGATTGTGATCTATATCTGAATGATAGTCCAGAACTCGCACGTTCTTAAAAGGTTTGAATACACCAAGGATCTTCTCTATCACCTGTTGGTCTCTTCCTTCTGAAAAATTCGGAATACATTCAATTATTTTCTTATCCATTTATTTCTCTCTCAATTGATAAAAAAATTATAGCTGAAAGCAGCCATAATTCATATTGACTTTTACCCGCATTCCACGTCAATTAATCAAAATACCGCCAAAATACACATTTTCAAACTGAAAACATAAGGGCTTTGTCAGCTTTTTCTTTCACTCCCCTCCCATGTTAAAATTGAAGTATACAAAGTAGCAGAAGCGAAGAGGGACTTAATTGTGATCAATAAAATTGATTTTGCAGCCAGGAATCTGACGTCAAATGCAGGCCTATTTCTTCTATTTGAAAATGCAAAGACCAATGGAATTTTTGACATCATTAACACCGACCTTGTGTTTGATAATGAATCAACAAACAAAATCAAGATTAATCATATTAATACAATTCTCTACGGCCACTTTATTGGTATTGAAAAATTGGAACGGCCCAAACTTCTACAAGGTGATCCACTGGTTAACGAGCTTGATATTTCGGTGAATGAACCTAAAACGGTATCCAGATTTTTAGGAAACTTCAGCTATAAATCAACTCAAATTTTCAGAGATATTTATTTTTAAAGTCTTCAAAAAGCTACATATTAAAAGCAAGCTAACATCCAGTTTGCTTTCTGTGATGAATTAAAAGCATATATCACTGGATTTGTAAGAAGCGGTAA
>CAZILY010000157.1:0-4099 GCA_964540175.1 uncultured Pelolinea sp.
CTGGAAACTTCACGCAGGGCTTCTCCCCACCTCGAAGTGGAATCGGCCAGCATCAGCACATCATATCCCATATCGCGATAATATTCTGCAATTGTGATCCCCATATAAATGCTTGCCTCTCGGGCTGCTACAGGCATATTTGAAGTGTTAGCAATCAATACTGTGCGGTTGATCAAAGGAATACCAGAAGTCCTGTCTTCGAGCCTTGGAAGATCATTAAGCACTTCCGCCATCTCATTTCCACGTTCACCACAACCGACATATACGACAATGTCCACGTCAGACCAGCGGGCAAGAGATTGTTGAATAACTGTTTTGCCAGTGCCAAACCCACCCGGTATGATAGACGAACTACCTTTCGGTATAGGAAAGAAGAGATCAATAATCCTTTTACCAGTTATCAGTGGTTCACTAAGCCCCAATCGCTTGTCAACCGGCCGTGGTACCCGAACCGGCCAATTGTGAACTAAAAATATCTTTTCTGTCTTACCATCAGGCGTTTCCACTAACGCCACATAATCTTTAATTGTCAACTCACCTGATCTAATTTCCTTTATCTTCCCTGATACTCCCTGTGGAACCATCACTCGATGGTCAATGCTCTTTGTTTCAGGAATCACACCTAGAATATTTCCAGCATTCACCGTATCACCGATCTTCAATACCGGGGAAAACTCCCAAAGTTTATCTAAGGGCAGCGATGGTTCACTGATTCCGCGCTTTAAAAAACACCCTTCTTTGGCAGCTAAAGTGGTGAGCGGCCGCTGCAGACCATCAAATATCTGTCCCATAAGACCTGGGCCAAGTTGAGCAACCAAAGGTTCTCCTGTAATGTATATGGGCTCTCCCATCCTTAGCCCTGATGTTTCTTCATAAACCTGAATGGTCGCTTGTTTTGCATTTAATCGGATCACTTCACCAACCAATCTTTCTTCGCCAACCCAGACCATATCATGCAAACGAACATAATCTAAACCTGTTGCTCCGACAACAGGTCCTGCAATTCGGTTGATCGTACCAGTTTGATTATTATTTTGTGCCATTGCCTTCACCTTTAAACCTAATTTTTACTCCTGTTGCATGCCGTATCATCTCATAAATTCTTTGCTTTCTTGAAACCTCAGCGCCTGAAACTGGACCATCCGGGATGGTGACAAGGAGCATATCATTCGAACTATAAATCTTACTGATCAAATCTTCACCCAACTTCGAAAACAGGCTGTCATCCATTGCAAGTAAGATTTCTTCTTTATCTTTCAGCCAGGACACAATTAATCGTTGTGCTTCATCAACATCAATCACGCCAATTGCATCAATACCTGCCAGTCGGTATCCATTCACCTGTCCCAACTTTGTAACTACAACGAGTTTCTTCATCCAATTCTCTCAAGGTTCTCTTTAATAAATTCCGGCTCAAATCCAGAATAGATACCTTTTGCGATCCAGCGGATATTCCGAATCTCACTCTTTTTCATTGCTACATATCCCATGGGTACCCCAACTCCAAATGGATTTAACTTAGGGAGCAGTGTTAACCACTTAAGGGCATAAACCCGTATTTTGTTTTCGAACTCACTCAATAAACCGTTTTCCGTGAAGCAGGTTAATGCTTCTAGCAAATAATCATGATACTTAGAAGATGCCAGCTGAGTAATTACATTTTTTACTGAGCTTTCTTTTGATAACTTTAAAATTTGATCACGTGAAAAATTTCCACTATCAATAATGTAATAATCAATCGGATGGTCTTCAATTTCTGGAAATGTTGGCGCATTTACAAACCGAAGTAATATATTTAAGTTGACAATATCCGCTTCAATCACATTGTATTTTCGGAGAAGCTTCGTGTTTCCATCCCGCCTGGTAAGAATCGAGGCCATCTTCTTGAAATACCAGATTTCCAGCGTTCTTTCTATTTCCGATGAACAACACGATCTTTGTGAACTCTTTTGTTCAAGTAATTCATTAGAAAAATCAAGCTCATAAATTGCGATTTTGTCTATTGCATCTGCAATGTTTTTTGATTTAGCGATACCCGATAGGATCCTCTCCGGAATTGTGCCCAGCGGAGAAAATGAATCAATAATAGTATCAACTCTCGCCTCATGTGAGACACCCCTGATAATCGCTTTTATATTTTGCAAATCAACCCGTAAGAAAATAATTCTAATCTTTTCCCACAGATCTCTATCATAAAACCGGTAAAGCGTTTGGCGGATCTCAGACAATTCACGCCTGAGAGTTTCAGCAATACATCCATATCCGTGAGCATATGTCAGGGAAATCTCGATCGAACTTTTGTAATGAGTTTTTGATAATGTAGAAATCAGGCTGTCAATGGTAGTTAAATCCGCAAAGGATTCCAACATTTGTATTGAGAATAAGTTGGAGATTCTTGCCCGTAAACGAGTGTTCCCATAATCATACAAAGCCATCATTCAGCTCGTTGATATTTCCCTCTCAAAAAAGATAGAAAGTGTCTGCTGGATCAACGACAGCGAATGCTGAAATCGTGATTCGAACGTATTTAATGTCCTCACCAGCTCATCTTCAGATTCTGCGATGCATCCACCCTGGCAAGAAATATCATACTTAAGGATCACTTGTTCGCCCAATTCTTTAACTAAACCCTTTGCAATTGCCTTATCTTGCTCATCTAAATGAAGTATCACCATTTGCCCATCAAGTAAAGATGGTTTAATGGCATTAACTGCATCCACTGCCAGCATTTCAAGGATCTTTTTATATCTCACGTCATTTCTAACAGTTGACATCTTCTCTTTAACTTTTTCAAGTACGTTCTCAATGAGCTCTTGGCGCACACATGCATGCAATTGTAAAGCTTGCATCACCGCTTGCTGTCCAATAAGCGCACTCGCTCGATTAAGGTGGACTTGCCCATCCTTAAGTATCCGTTTCTTTAGTACATTTGCTTCAGCTTCAGCTTTTGAACGGATTTCATTAACCTTATTTTCGGCTGCGCCTTCAATTTCACTAATTTGCTGTTGGCCCGCTTCAAAAATGCCATCTATGATGGCTTTAATTTCGATGCTCATTAATTCATCAACATAATAGCCGAAACAGCAAAACCTAAAATAACCAGGGTTTCTGGAATCGCAACCAATATAATGATCGAGCCAACTAACTCTGGTTTTTCAGCAAGAGCGCCAACGCCTGCAGAGCCAATTGCACGTTGGGCTAATGAAGTTGCAATCGCTGTTATTCCAATTGATAAAGCTGCCGCAATTGCTATAATCGCTTGTTCCATATTTTTCTCCTTAACTAATTTTTACAATTTTTGCTTTTGTGTTTATACGTTTTTTAAAAGGTGTAAAGGGAAAATGCCCTCCTTCATAAAACCTTCGGAAGAATTCTACATATTGAAGTCTCAAACTCTGGATAGTGGGGCTAAGAATAGCCATAATAATATTAATCGCATGGATAATGACCGCTATCATCACTCCTACGACAGCTGATGAAACCATTCCGCCGAGATCGTTGGCTACTTTTGCTAAATAAACTGAAGCAAGACCAAGCGCAGCAATTCTTAGATAGGATAAGACACTTCCCAGTAAACCCACAAATTCAATCGGTCCTAAAAAGATTCCGGTTGTTCCCATAGAAATCACTACCGTAATTAACCCGATTGCAAATACGATCCAGCCCAGTGTTGTAAACCCGCCCGGTAAATAACTGCTGAGAGATCCGACAAGAAATAATAATCCAAGAATCCCCACAAACATACCGACTCGCTCCCATAAATGGCTTCGGCTTTTATGAACAAACGCATTCCATGCGCCGATTAATAAGCCAAACATAATATGTCCTACTCCAACTGCAATTGCCATCGTGAGTAATGGGAAAATGCTTTCAGGTTCAGATCTGCTTAACCACACAGGCTTTATGCCTATTCTTTCACCTAAATCACCAAAATATTCACCAAATAGAACTCCAAACGCGATTGTCCAAATCGCTCCTAAGCGTAAAAATTTCAGAATGTCTGCCATGAGGCCTTTATTTACTTTTTTACCTCCCAACAACGCTATAATTAACATCACGATCCCGTACCCCACATCACCAGCCATCATCCCAAAAAAGA
>CAZILY010000158.1:0-4031 GCA_964540175.1 uncultured Pelolinea sp.
GTTTGCTCATAACCGTCCTTATCTAGATCAAGCACTATCACGCCGTTCCCCACACGCACCACGCGCCCAGCGGCTGCGGCTGTTGTCCAGTGGACAGAGTTTCCGCATCCAGGTCCGGACAGCGGAGGCGCGAAATCCAACGCCGCGCGCGGGCCATATTTTCCCCACGCAGAGTGCGGCCCACCAGTCAGGTTCCATTTCTCATTCGGTGGAAAAGGCAGGTTCAGCTCTGGTTGAGTGATCCCCGCCGGAAATAGCGGCTCAATTCCCACTGCCCGCCCCCACGGGTCTCCAAACAATTCAGTATAGGTATTGTAAATACCATCCTCACCATACACCAGCGTTTCCCATTCTTCCCGTGTATGCATTTGCGCGAAAAAATTAAGGACAGCAGCCGTCCCCGCATTCAGCGAAGGCGCCAAGCGCAGTGTACTATCATCAATAAACACCAATTCGTTCAGCGTTCCCGCCCGCCACCCGTAATATCCCTGTGAAAGCTGCCGTATTGCCCAGCCCGTCTGAAAGTAAACCCCGCCCCTATCTCTCTGGATATATCCAAAGGGGTAAACCGCCTGGTCATCATTTTCCGGCTTTCCACGTATCCACCCGCTTTCCATTTCCATCACAGCCAGCATGATGCGTGGATTAATCGAATGTTCAAGCGTTAATTGCATGATGATTTCAGAAGCCGGTGTCGTCCCGCGCGTCATCAGTTCGGTGAATGTGCTCAATCGTCCACCCTGAGTGTCCGCGAATGCCTGTATATCAAAACCCACCACTGCAGGAGAGAACACTATCGCCGCATCCGGAAATAGAATATCGGAAGGCGTTGTCTCTTCTAACACATCACGCACAAGCAAACGGGTACCCGCATTGATCAGCAGCGTTGGGTCCAGGGGTTCTTCGCTTTCAATCTCAGTGATCTTTACTCCAAAATGCGCCGCAATGGCCGTCAGCGTATCACCTGATTGCGTTAGATATTCAACATATCCATCTGGTATCGACACTTCAGTAGGTGTAAATGTAGGAGTAACAACAGCTGTGGGTTCTTTATCCACTACTGCGGTTTCGGTTTGTGTATTCGTACAGGATCCTGCCGCCAGGCAGAAAATGCTGATCAGTAACCATACTTTACCGGAAAATTTTATGTTCATCAGTCGGGTAACCAGACGCTTCAATCTCTGTTTGTTCTTTCATCAGTCTGCCGTCATATTCTAACCCATCCCCCTGAGAAACCCACCCGGATAAGATGAATGGGATGTCCTGATCCGCGGGAATCCATTCACCGTTATAACGCCGAGCAATGTGCAGATGGGTACCAGTCGCGGGACCGCCAGCACAGGAAGGATGCCCGATCGGATCCCCTTCTTCTAAATAACTTCCCGCTTTCACCCTTCCCTCTTCTGCAATGTGCATATACAGGATCGTCCAGCCGGTGCCTTCTTCACCGTCGCCATCTAAATCCTGCATGACAATCCCATTTCCAGCGCGTGTAATCACACCATTCGCGGCAGCTGTCACCCAGGATACGCTCTGATAACATCCATACCCATCTTCATCTGGTGCAAAGTCCAGTGCAGCCCATGCCGCACCTGTCCCCCAGGCAGAATGCGGCCCTGATGTGTAGAACCAGCCCTCACCCTCTCCAAATGGGAGTTCCAACTGCGGCTGCACCAGGTGCTCAGGAAGCAGCTCATTCATGGCGTGGGCGTTTGGATCACCAAACAACGATAGAGATTGGGCATATAACCCAAGCGGTCCTACCGCAAATTGCCAGTCATAATACCCCATCAGTTGTCCCAAAAAATACTGTACTGCTGCGGTAGCGTCATTCACAGTTTTAGAAACAATTATCTCCACACCATCCGTTGTCCACATCAACGGCAGCCCGCCCACCCGGCGGGAATAGAAACCGCGATTGAGCGTGTCTGCCGCCCAGGAAAGCTGGACAAACAGCACCGCATCTGTGGATTCAGTCGAATACAATGGAAAATCAGTGATCGCATCACCATCCCGGCTTTGTACCCATCCACTCGTCATCTCCAGCAGCGTCAGCAGCAAACGCGGATGGACAGAATATTCCCTGCTAACTCGTTCAACGATCTCTGCCCCGCTATACACCTCGCCATTAATCATCTCTTCGTAGTCAGCCAGATAGCCATTCTGAGCAGCTATACCATCTGCCGTAGAAAATCCGACTGTTGTGGGGCTGAAAACCAGTTCAAAATCCGGAATGATCAAAAAATCTGGCCCTTCCACCAGCCCCTCTGGGAGTATTTTTTCCTTCGGCTCTCCACCGCTGAGTGCGTCAAATGGCGAAGGGCCTTTGTCCGGGCGTACACACGTGGATAACAACAAGATGCACCCTGCCAAAAACCACACAGTCCATTTTCCCGTTTTTCGAGCCATTTTCAACCTTCAATCAGCTATGGATCGCCAACAGATGTTTACCGGCAATCAGGTGCACATGCAGATGAAAAACAGACTGCCCGCCTCCTTCCCCCACATTCACCAGCAGGCGGTAGCCCGTATCACGCACACCCTGTTCCTCAGCGATCTCCCGTGCTTTAAGCATCAACCTGCCTAACAGCGCCGCGTCTTCCGCTTCCACCTCATTCACTGAAGAAATATGTTTGTTTGGAACAACCAGAATATGGATCGGCGCAGCGGGAAACTGATCCCAGAAAGCGGTAATTTCATCATCCTGGTAAACTATCTCTGCGGATGACTTACCCGCCACGATCTGGCAAAAAATGCAGTTTTCCTGCATGCCGCTTTTTATTCCTCTTCACCCCGAATAAACGCTTCTGTCTTTTCAAGCGCGATGTCATCTTTAAATTGCTTGGGTGGGGTTTTCATAAAGTAAGAAGAAGGTGAGATCAATGGTCCGCCAATGCCGCGATCAAGTGCCAGCTTCACACAGCGCAGCGCGTCAATCACCACGCCGGCTGAATTTGGTGAATCCCATACCTCAAGATGTGCCTCAACCTTAAGCGGCACGTTACCAAAAGTGGTGCCTTCCATGCGGATATCGCAAAACTTGCGGTCCTTAAGCCACGGTATATAATCCGACGGGCCAACATGCACATCCTCCTGTTTCATTTCATAAGGCAGCATGCTCATCACAGCGCCGGTTTTAGATATTTTCTTGGATTCCAGCCGCTCGCGTTCCAGCATATTCATGAAATCCGTATTCCCACCGTAGTTAAGCTGATAGGTATGGTCCAGCCTCACGCCGCGGTCGGCGAATAAGCTCGCCAGCGCACGGTGCACAATGGTTGCACCCACCTGGCTCTTAATATCATCACCAATAATGGGCAGCTTTTTCTCCTCAAAACGCGGAGCCCAGTATGGAGATGAAGCGATGAATACCGGGATAGCATTCACCACGCCCACGCCTGCCTCCAGCGCTTTTTCTATGTACCACTTAGCTGCCATCTCAGAACCAACTGGGAGATAATTGATCAATACATCCACCTTGGTATCCTTGAGTATCTGTGCGACATTATCTGTCGGCCCAGCCGCTTTCTTGACGATTTTCCCCACATACTTGCCAATTCCATCGTGGGTCATCCCGCGCGAAACTGTCACACCCATCTTGGGTACATCTGCGAATCTATACGTGTTATTGGGAAAGGCGTAAATCGCTTCCGAAAGGTCCACCCCCACCTTGCCTTCCACCACATCGAACGCCGCCACAAACTCAATATCGCGCACATGATACCCGCCCAGGTTAACATGCATTAACCCCGGCACACGCTCTTCATCTTTCGCGTTCTTATAAAACTCCACACCCTGGATCAATGATGACGCGCAGTTTCCCACGCCCACAATTGCTACACGCACTTTTTTCTGTTCGCTCATAATAGTTGTTTTGCTCCTGATTAAGAATAGTTGAAACTATATTCTATCACCCCGTTGCTCAACATAGGCATGGTGCATTGAGCATGATTCTTTTTATCGCATAACAAACCGGGTAAGGTATAATCGGGTTTGTTCGGGGCGTAGCGCAGACCGGATAGCGCGCACGG
>CAZILY010000159.1:0-4004 GCA_964540175.1 uncultured Pelolinea sp.
GACCAATCTCACTTACGCCAATCCTTACTACCACAAAGGTTGTTCCCCACAGGATCGCGGTGATTAAGATCTGAAAAATAGCTTTTTGGTGAGAATCGAACTTAAGCAGAGGGTTTCTCATCGAACTAGGATCCGCGGTTCACATTCATGTATGATCTCACCAATCAGGGATACAGAGTTGCCCCTCTTCTCCATCAATTCAATAAATGTTACAGCACTTTTCTCATCCAAACTAATCAGCAGTCCTCCAGAAGTCTGTGCATCATTTAACAACATGCGGGATGTCGCAGAAATATTTTTTGCGTATTTAGTAAAAGGATCCGTATAATTCTGATTATTTCTAGTCCCTCCCGGAATAATCCCGGAAGCCGCCAAAGAATATGCGTTCTTGAGAAAAGGTACAGAATCTAATGAAATAATAGCACTTACATGTGAACCCCTTATCATTCCTAAAAGATGCCCCAGTAATCCGAACCCAGTGATATCTGTGCAAGCGTGGACATCCAAAGTTCGCAGTAACTCAGCACCTGTGTTATTCAACTGTGCCATCACACGAAAAACCTCTTCAGAATCTCCTTCAGAGGCCATTCCACGCTTGATCGCCGTTGTAATAATTCCCGTACCAATTGGCTTTGTAAGTACTAATTTATCACCAGGTTGAGCGTTGGCATTCGTAAGAATTTTTTTTGGGTCAATGTATCCTGTAACAGCCAAACCAAATTTCGGTTCTGTATCATCCACAGTGTGCCCCCCAATGATTGCGATCCCTGCTTCAGCCGCTTTGTCATAAGCGCCGCGTAGGATCTCCTCTAATACAGATATGGGCAAACGATTGCTGGGAAAACCAACAATATTGAGCGCAAACAACGGGTCAGCCCCCATCGCATAAATATCGCTGAGAGAATTAGCGGCAGAGACAGCACCAAATTGGTAAGGGTCATCTACAATCGGTGTAAAAAAATCAACGGTTTGAACCAATGCAAAATTATCATTTATTGAGAACACAGCAGCGTCATCTCCTGTCTCTGTTCCCACCAGGATCCTGCTGTCAGATGGAGGCGGCATCTTTGCCAGAACAGCTTCTAATAACTGAGGCCGCAGTTTGCATGCACATCCTAACCCTTGTGTATATTGAGTTAAACGAACTTTATCTTTCTCAACTTTGACATTTTCTCCGTAAGCGGATGGATTAAGTTTCTTAATGACCTGAATAATCTCATTTGATGCCAGCTCTATGTCTTCTTTAGTGGTCATCCTGCCTGTAGAAAAGCGAATCGTCCCCATAGCGATTTTTGGAGGGATATGCATCTCCTCTAACACATATGATATATCCACCCGGTCCGTATGGCATGCAGCGCCCGCTGAAGCTGCAATAGTACTAAGCTCGGAAAGAATAAGGTTTGCTTCTATCCCTTTAAAACTGATACTGCTAGTATTCGGAAGGCGATTTTCCAAATCTCCATTTATTTTTGCCCAAGGAAATTCTCTTGTGATCTCTCGTTCTAATTGATCGCGCCGCTCACTAAACCGATTGGCAAAGTCTTCTAAATATCTATCTACCAATTCACACGCTTTACCCAATCCCACAATCTCTAATACGTTTTCTGTTCCAGCGCGCATATTTCTTTCATGATCCGCGCCATGGATTATTTTCTCTATCTCAGTTCCTGTCCGAATGTACAACACCCCAATACCTTTTGGAGCATATAATTTGTGGCCAGCGATGGATAGCAAATCAACTCCCAGATCATCCACTCGCACCGGTATTTTTCCAATTGCTTGTGCAGCATCAGTATGCATTATTACATTGTGTCTATGCGCAATCTCCGAGATCTCCTTGATTGGCTCGATCGTCCCCACTTCATTATTTGCGTGCATAATAGATATCAGTATTGTTTCTTGTGTAATGGCCTTCTCTACATCATGCGGATCCACCCGCCCTTTTTCATCCACTGATAAGATAGTGATCCTAAATCCATTCTTGCGCAAGTAACCGCACACCTCTAATACAGCTGGATGTTCAATAGATGAGGTGATAATGTGGTTCCCCTTTTCCCGGTTTCCTAATGCCGCACCTTTAATGGCCTGATTGTTCGATTCAGTCCCCCCGCTGGTAAAAACAATCTCATCCACTTTACAACCCAGCATATCTGCAACTTGCGCTCGGGCTCTCTCCACACCTTTTTTCGCTTCGATTCCAAACATATGACTGGAAGATGGATTCCCAAAATGTTCATATAGATAGGGAAGCATCGCATCGGCAACTCGTTCATCAATTGGTGTGGTTGCATTGTAATCAAGATAAATTGTTTTTGTTGGCATACTATTTCCTAAAATATTTCTAACGTGCCTAATTTCTTTGCTTGCTTTTCAAATGTATTGAACAGGAAAAATCCCATTAGGGTAAAAACCAATCCAATCAGGAACTCTTCCAGTAACAAGGGCAATATCTCATTGATTCCCGCTCCCGCAATAACAAGGCGAGTAGAGGCGATACCGCGTGTCAACGGAATGTAACTGGATACAGCTTGCATCCAGTTGGGAAGCGATTCTAAACTGATATTCGCCCCTGAAAAAAGCAACATCGAAAAGAAGACCGTATTATTAACAAGCATCACATTCCGTGTGATCAAGCCCACACACCCCATCAGCAGACCCAATCCGGCTGTGCTGTAAGTAGTGACTAATATCGTCAACAACAATGGGATCCAGTGCGTCTGTGAAAGATCCAATTCAAATAGGAGAACACCCCAACCAAAACCAATGAATACGCCCAGCATACCATCAAGGATATGCACGAAAGCACGCCCAACAAAGATAGCCAAACGATTTGCAGGGGAACCAAATAAATAAGGAAGTGTTCCACTCCATCGCTCACCCCCAATACTCATTGTCACCCCAAAAATTCCACTTGAAGCAGCAAATATCAACGCGTTTCCAATTACGTAAAAAGATGCATCGTTGCTTCCACTTGCGTAAGCTCCGATGAATACGAAAAAGATCATCATTGTAAGTGGTGCAAGTATTTTTGATGCGATATAAGTTGCCGGCCGTAGCCATTGAAATAACGCCCGATAAGAAAGAAACGCCCCTTCAAAGAAAATTTTTATATTCGTAACAGATCGCTTCTTCATCGCTATCCTGCTCTATTCAGGGAGGCATCAACACGCGCCCGTTTGAGAACTAGGCGGTAGAGAGCACTCGACCCAATAATGTAAATTGCACTAAAAAAAATCAGCATAACCCAGGAAATATATATTTGATTTGGTTCTAATCCCCCAAGTGCAGAGCCATGCAGGGCTCTAGCCGCCCAATATGGCGACAAAATATAACTGATCGGTGTGGTCCAATCTGGCAAAAGTGCAATCGGAAACAAAAATCCACATAAGATATACATTGGAAATTCCAGTGTGTTCTGGAGTCGTTGAAAATCTGGAATAAGTATGAATAACGAGGCAATTATCACACCAAAGCCCACAAATGCTAATACAGTTAATAAAATCGAGATGAGAAAGAAAATTGGACGCGAAAGTGTGAGCGGATATCCCATCACCAGAGAGATTAGAGTGTAACAGCCGATCATTGAAAGTAATGATTGTGTAATATTCGCCAACACTTTTCCGAACACGACCACACGTAAAGAGCTGGGAGTACCAACTAATGTCTCAAGGGTTCCTGCCCACCGTTCACTTATAATGCTATTTCCGCTATTGAACAAAAGGGCAGTCCAAAGACCAGTCATAGCTGAACCGACCACAATAAAAATCGCGTAATCCGGTCCCTTGTCTTTAAGCATCCATAAAGCCATGAAAGCAACGATCAGCGGTTGGATCACGATCCCAAATAGGACAAATCCATCCGTTAAGTTTTGACGCAATTCAATCTCAAATGACATTCCAATAACTCGAAGAGCACCCTTAATTTTCTTGACCATTACAATTATCCTCCTACCAGGCGGACATAAGCGTCTTCAAGCGTGGGTTCACGGGTTACAATCTTTCCCA
>CAZILY010000160.1:0-3977 GCA_964540175.1 uncultured Pelolinea sp.
TAGCATTAGAAAATCAAACCCTGGCAACACCAGATTCAATAAAATCGCTACCTACATCTGCAAACCAAGAAGATCATAACGCAAATGCGTTTAATGCGGCAATGAATCTCTGGAAAATTATAAGGAATACCACAAAGATCCTTGCAATTGAGATATATACTGCTTCCCGGGGTATAGATCTACGAAAAAACATTAATCCTTCTGGGGAAATGGGTATTGGAACTCGGGAAATTTATATGTTAGTGAGAGATCATTTTCCATACCACGCGGATGATATGCAGTGGAGAACTGAACTTGAATCTTTATACAAAATGTTAATCTACGGAAGTGATCTGAAAGATAAAATAATATCCATCCTCGATTAACAAAAATCAAAAAACAAGGTAATAAATATGCTAGATAATAATACTCTGATAAACCGCAGGCGATTTTTAGAAAAAGGCCTTATGAGTTTAGCGGGAATAGTTTTGGTGCCGTCTATCAATCTTAAGGTAATTGGATTGGAACAATGGCCAGAAGGGGAAGTCTTAGGAAGAAACACAGTTTATCTTCCAAGTGCATTGCCTATTAGGAGTAAACCAACAGTTGATGGTACCGTAGTTCGATATCTGATTGAGGACGAGTGTGTAGTTTGGCTCCGAGATGTAATTGGGGAATCTCCAGCTGGAAGAGCAAGCAAAAAATGGGTAGAGACACCCGAAGGATATATATATTATCCGAGTTTACAAAGGGTTGCGAACAACCAAAATCAGCCAATCAGTGAATTACCTGTCTATGGCGATGAAAGTGGAATGTGGGTGGAAGTAACTGTTCCTTATGTAAATTTAGAATTAGCTAATCCTCCAGGCAGAGCACCATGGTTGAATGAGGCCCCAAAAAACCTTTGGAGATTGTATTTTAGCCAAGTGATTTGGGTCGATGAGGTTCAAACGAGTTCGGATGGTCGAATATTATATAGGGTCAATGAGAGATATGGTTCATATGGTGATATCTTTTGGGCAGATGCGGCGGCTTTTAAGATAGTTAAGGAAGATGAAATTGCCCCAATCAATCCAGAAGCTGAGAATAAAAAGATTGTAGTTAATGTAAACCATCAATCATTATCATGTTTTGAAGGAAATAATGAGGTTTATTTCTGTCGTGTATCAACCGGAAGAAAGCTGGATGAATACGGTAATCCTGTTGATACATGGGCGACAAACCCCGGTACACATTGGATTTGGCGTAAATTAATTTCCCTGCATATGAGCGGTGGTGGAACGGGTGCCGGGTGGGACACTATGGCAATTCCCTGGACATCTTTATTTGTTGGGGAAGGGATTGCTATCCATGCAACTTTTTGGCACAATGATTTCGGAACACCAAAATCACATGGATGCGTAAACACTTTGCCCGAGGATGCAAAATGGATTTTTCGCTGGACTACACCTCATGTCCCATATAACATCGGTGATGTAACTAATAATACATATGAGGGGACACGAATTGAAGTTGTAGAGCCATTGTATTAGGTTTATATGAAGAATCATTCCGAACAGCCGATGAATTTCTTTACATGGTTCCGTAAGAATTACATGATTCTTATCATCGTAATACTATTTTGTTATTTATTCATTGCCTTTTTAGCGCCTGTATTGATGAAATATAAATTTTTGAATATGGGAAAAATTATTTATTTAATTTATAGCAACTTTTGCCATCAATTTGCACACAGGTCCTGGTTTTTGTTTGGTGAACAACTGTTTTATCCAGCCTACGCTGATGCAGATAGTGGTTTTAGATCTCTGCATGATGTTTTCGGGGTTTTTTCTGAAAATATACAAAAATCCAGGGAGATCATTGGAAATGAAAGTGCTGGCTATAAAGTTGCAATTTGCCAGCGTGATGTGGCAATTTATGGAGCGATGCTTGTTATTGCTTTAATATTTCAATTTTTCCACAAGAAAATAAAAAAACTCCCGTTTTGGCTTTGGTTTATATTCGCTATAATCCCAATTGGAATAGATGGAGCTTGGCAATTAATTTCATCATCAAACATTGCTATTTTAAATATTTCTTCACATGAGAGCACTCCATTGATGAGGACAATCACAGGCATACTATTTGGGTTTTTTACAGGTTGGTATTTATACCCAGCCATTGAAGAAACATTTGAAGATGAAACTGCTGGAATTATTAAAAGAGTGAAGTATTAAGAGGTGTCAGTTGGCAATACATTCTAATGAAAACATATCATATTATACTTTTTCTATGCTTGATGATTACAACCTTATTCATGGCGTCTTTATGAGATATGGTGGAGTCAGTCCTGCACCATGGGCAAGCTTAAATATGGCGACGTCGGTTGGTGATTCGAAAGAATCAGTGATAGAGAATAGAAGAAGAATCACTAACTGTTTATCACTAAAGAAAGATAGCATTTATGATGTTTGGCAGGTACATAGTAATAGGGTAATTTTAGCTACCGGTCCTAGAAAGCCAGACCAACAGCATAAGAAGGCAGATGCAATTATCACTAATAATCCCGGGGTTACGATTATGATGCTGTTTGCGGATTGTGTTCCAATTATGATGTATGATCCAAAAAACAATGTCGCTGCGATTACACATGCTGGTTGGCAAGGTACTGTAAATCAGATAGTTGGTGAAACCGTGATATCGATGCGAGTAAAATATGCTTGTCAGCCAGAAGATATCATTGCTTGCATTGGCCCCTCAATTTGTGTAGATCACTATGAAATAGGGGAGAAAGTTGCTAAAGAAGTGAAGCAATCTTTTGGGAATACCCAACAAATATTGACAAAGAAAGAAGGGAAGATATACATGGATTTGCAATATGCAAATCGTATTATTTTACAAAATAATGGAGTAAAAAGAATCCAAAATTCAAATATCTGCACAGCTTGCAACACGAGTGATTGGTATTCACATCGTGCAGAAAATGGTCAAACTGGGCGGTTTGCAGCAATAATAACAGTTTTGTGAAATTATTTTCCCATGACTATTAGATTACAAGTCAAAATTATAACAAATGCACGTCAAGATAAAATCTGCGGTTATATTGATACAGACTTATTTAAAATAAAAATAAAGGCAAAACCTGTCGACGGCAAAGCGAATGAATATTTAATAAAATATTTAAGCAAAGAGCTTGATATCCCCAGAAGCAATATTGCGATTATTAAAGGGAAAACTTCACGTATTAAGGTGTTAGAAATTATAAATATTGGGAAAAAAGAGTTTATCGAAAAATTACCTATTTCATCATGAGGATCCGTAAATGATCCGGCGACAACTTGGGCAAATAAAGAGATTGGTTGCTGATCGTGCTTCTTGCCTTTGGCTAGCAGTTAGACCAGATCCGCAGGCACCGCATGCGTTATCCTGTAATTTGGTAACCGCCAAACCATTTTTTAATTTTCTTAGTGTTTCATATTGGTTTAGATTATCTTCATTAATTTGAGCTAATATTGTTATTTTTTTAGAATTTAGCCCCTTGATATTTTCAAGCAAGGTGTTTTTCTCTCCATGGAGTAGTGATACAAGAGTAGCGAAACTTGATTTGGCTTTATTTAATATTTCCTTTTGAATATTAAGATGTTTTTCGGATTGATCTACATGAATCATCACTTCAAGCAAAACCTCCTCTAATTTTTCAATGGATTTCTTTATTGAGGTTATTTCCATTTGAAGGTCTTGAAGTTCTTTTGGGTTTGTCACCGAGCCACTGTATAGGCTTGATTCGCTTTTTGAAATCTTTGATTTTTTTATTTGAATATCGTTGCTGATATCATTAAATTTATTGTTATCTGCTAAAAGTTGTGTTTTTGCTTCTTCGAGATTGTTTTTCGCGTCGATAGTTTTCGCGTCGTTTTTATTGAGATTGTCAATCTCAATAATTCTTCGTTGGGCGATATCTAAACCTGTGTCTATCTCTTGAAGTTGAAAAAGCTGAAAACCAATATTCATAATATAAG
>CAZILY010000161.1:0-3976 GCA_964540175.1 uncultured Pelolinea sp.
TAATTTCAGTGATGAAAATCCCATTTCCGTTTTAGAACTGGTAAGAAAAGTTTATAAAATATCTGATAGAAAACCAAACTATAAGATTCTCAATCAAGCAAAATACGAAATAAAATACCAATATCTATCCTCCAGGAAAGCAGGGAAGATTTTAGGTTGGAAACCAAAATACAGCTTAGGCGAGGGTTTAGAAAAAACAATAAAGTGGTATAAGCAATTTTCCCATGCAGGGAAATGAATTCAAAAAAGATTTTTATAACCGGTTCTACCGGATTTGTTGGCGCCTGTCTTACACATAAGTTAATTGACGCGCATTATGAAGTTCATTCAATCATCAGGCGAGAATCTAATCTTTGGCGAATTAAAAATATCATTGACAAAATCAATTTACATTATGTTGACTTAACCGATGCCAATAGCTTGGAAAAATTAATTCAGGATATAACACCTAACATAGTTTATCATTTAGCAACTTATGGTGGTTATCCCTTTCAAAATGATATCAACAAAATTATACAAACCAATATCAGGGGAACAGTTAATTTAGTGAATACCTGCTCGAAAATTGATTTTGATTGTTTTGTAAACACAGGCAGTTCCTCTGAATACGGTTTAAAATCTAAGCCTATGAGAGAAGAAGATACATTAAAGCCAATAAACGATTATGGGGTTTCAAAAGCAGCAGCAACTCTGTATTGCCAAGCGGTTGCAAAAAGAGAAGATAAACCGATAATAACCTTGAGATTATTCTCACCCTATGGATATTATGAAGAGCATACACGGTTAATTCCTTCGGTAATTATGGCCTGTTTGAGAGGGGAGAATCCTAAACTTTCCTCTCCAGAACCGGTAAGAGATTTTATCTTTATTGAAGATGTAATTGATGCTTATATGAAGGTAACTGAAACATCGGATATTGGTGGAGAAATATTTAACATTGGGCATGGTAGACAGTATTCTGTGGGTGAAGTTGTGAATAAGATCATTAAATTAACAGGCAGTAAAGTAAGGCCGGAATGGGGAAATCTTCCTAATCCTCGCATCGAACCAAAGGTTTGGCAAGCCGATATTTCCAAAACAAAAGATATTTTAAAGTGGGAGCCAAAATATAACTTAGAGGAAGGACTAAATAAAACTGTAAAATGGTTTAGGAAAAATCTCTCTATATATAAAGAGGTCAAGTTATGAAGTTATCAGACTATGTGATTGATTTTCTTGTCTCCAAAGACATAACTCATATTTTTGAAGTTGCTGGTGGAGCCTTAGCACATTTGCTCGATTCACTGTATGGCAGGAAAGATATTTCAACTGTATCTATGCATCATGAAATGGCAGCAGCAATTGCTGCAGAGGGTTACTCCCGAGTTAGTGATAACATAGGAATAGCTATGGCAACAAGTGGGCCCGGTGCAACAAATTTGATAACAGGTATTGGAAGTTGTTTTTTTGATTCTATTCCATGTTTATTTATAACGGGGCAGGTGAATACTTACGAATTCAAATTTGACCGTCCTGTCAGGCAGGTGGGTTTTCAAGAGACAGATATTGTAAATATAGTAAAACCTATTGTCAAAGATGCCGTGCTTGTTACGGATCCCGATAAAATAAAATATTACCTTGAAAAAGCTGTGTATATAGCAAGGTCTGGACGTCCCGGCCCGGTATTGCTGGATATTCCTATGAATATACAACGGGCTGATATCAATATAGAATCACTTGAAACTTTCTACAAAAATTCAACCAATGAATCAGTTAATGAATTTGATGACAGAGTTAAACAGATTATACAATCAATAAAGTATTCTCTTCGTCCTGTCGTTTTGGTTGGGGGTGGAGTAAGATTATCAAAATCGCAGGATGAAGTTTTGAAATTTATTCATAAAACTGGAATACCAGTTGTTACTTCTTTGATGGGCTTAGATGCCTTCCCGCATAATGATCCCTCATTTATAGGTATGATAGGTAGTTATGGAAACCGTTATGCCAATTTAACAATTGCAAATTCCGATTTAGTTTTAGCTTTAGGAACGAGATTAGACACAAGACAGACTGGAACAAAACCAGAAACCTTTGCGAGAGGAGCAAAGATTGTTCATGTAGATATAGACCCATATGAATTGAATAATAAAGTTAAGGCAGATTTTTCTATAAATGTTGACGTTAAAAAAATTTTGGCCGTGCTGAATAATTACATCGGTGAATATGATAATAACAAGATAGAATCTTGGAGACAAGCAATAAAACGCTATAAAGAGCGATACCCATCATTTAAGACCCCCGTTAATGATACTATAGAACCTAACTTTTTTATGCACAAACTATCTAAGTTTATCCCTGAAGACGCTATTATATGTGTAGATGTTGGTCAGGATCAAATGTGGACAGCGCAGACTTTGGAAATAAAGAAATCTCAAAGGTTTCTCACGCAAGGCGGAATGGGGTCAATGGGTTCAGCATTGCCAATGGCAATTGGCGCCTCTTTTGCCGAACCAGATAAAACTATTGTTGTTATAACCGGTGATGGCGGATTTCAATTGAATATGCAAGAACTTCAAACAGTTTATTATCATAAACTGCCTATCAAGATAATATTGTTAAATAACTGTTGCTATGGGATGGTTAAGCAATTTCAGGAACAATATTTTAATTGTAAATTTCAATCAACGGTTATTGGATATAGTTGTCCGAATTTCCAGGATGTGGTTTCCGCTTATAAAATACCAGTAATGAAAATTATTTCTACTACAGAAATTGCTAAAGCACTTCAAAAGCTTTTTAGTGACACCCAACCAATGTTCCTTGAAGTGAGTATAAATCCAAATTTCAAGGCTCTCCCCAAATTATCTGTCAATAGGCCAATAGAAGACCAAGACCCACTTTTGTCACGCGATGAACTTAAATCAAATATGCTTATAGACATTTTGCCAGAACCTAAAAAGTTATGATGACCGAAAAACAAATCAGAAAAGAGATTTTTGGTAGGGTTAAAGAATTATACGAATTAAGGAAAAAGCAGGAGAAATTCATTCCCGGTAAAACAAAACTTAATTATGCTGGCAGAGTTTATGATGAAAAAGAAATGGTCAACCTTGTTGATGCTTCATTGGATTTCTGGCTCACTGCTGGTAGATATGCCAGGGAATTTGAGAGAAATTTTGCTAAATTTTTAGGGATGAAATATTGCCTTCTGACAAATTCTGGTTCTTCGGCAAATCTTCTGGCAATATCGGCGCTAACTTCCACCAAGTTAGGACAAAAAAGGTTAAAGCCCGGCGATGAAGTTATCACGATTGCCTGCGGCTTTCCCACCACATTAAATCCTATTATTCAGAACAAATTAGTTCCTGTTTTTATTGATATTGATTTAGGAACATATAATATTCAAACAAATAAAATTGAGAAGGCAATCTCTAAAAAGACAAAGGCAATCTTCGTTGCTCACACATTAGGAAATCCTGCCAATCTTGATAAAATTCTAAGGATTATAAAAAAATATAATTTATTCTTTGTAGAAGATAATTGCGATGCTTTAGGTTCTAAATATAAAGAGAAATACACCGGAACCTTTGGAGATATCTCTACTTATAGTTTTTATCCGGCTCACCATATCACGATGGGAGAAGGAGGAGCAGTTTTAACCAATAACCCCTTGCTGAAAAAGATTATTGCCTCTTTTCGTGATTGGGGAAGAGATTGTTGGTGTGAACCAGGCAAAGATAATACCTGTGGAAAAAGATTTTCTCAGCAATTTGGAGATTTACCTTTCGGCTATGACCATAAATACGTTTATTCCCATATTGGGTATAACTTAAAGATTACCGATATGCAGGCGGCAATAGGGGTTGCTCAATTGAAAAAACTCCCTGAATTTATCAAAAAGAGAAAAGAAAACTTTAATTATCTCTATCATCACTTAAAAAAATATGAGAAGTACTTTGTTCTGCCTCAGGCAACAAAGAATTCCGAGCCCAGTTGG
>CAZILY010000162.1:0-3972 GCA_964540175.1 uncultured Pelolinea sp.
CTTTCCTAATTCCTCGGCGCACACGTTCACAAGTTCAGTATCCCCCAGGATATTGATAATAGCGATTTTTAGACCGGGCTTGATCTCGAACAGGCGTAAATCACGTTTCACGCCCCCAATCTCAATTGGATAAGTTTCGTACTTCTCAGCCATTCTATCCTCTAGTTTTCTGAATCAGATTATATTTAAAAGTGAGTGTATCATAAGCGGAATCCTACAGGGCTGCCAAAAAAAATAATGAGAGCCGGAAACGCCGATCCCGGCTCTCTCATAAGGAGGAGAAGAAGAGAAATCACTCTGTAAGTACTATAACTTAATCACTTGAAGATTGCTTGACGCAAAACCTACGCTTAACCTACGATTTCAAACGCTTGTTCTATAATACTGGTATCCAAAATAGAGAAAAAATGGTTGTGTTTTTGGTGAAAGAGGTGAATATGAATTTGAAGAGACTGAAAAAATATGATCGTGAATTAAGTGTTCGCGTAATGCGATCTTCACCTGTAGGCCCAATTGTCATTGCGGCGGATTCAGCTGGATTGACGTTATTATCTATAATCACAGAAGATGATTTCCCTTTCTTTCCCCAAAGAACAGCAGATGCGGATTCAGCGCGGTTGGTTGATATGGCTGTATCCCAGTTGATTGAATATTTTTCTGGAAAGCGTACGGATTTTGTTATCCCGATTGATTTGTCAAGCGCAACTGAATTTCAACAAGACGTACTGAGGGAAACAGCGCGCATCCCCTATGGACAGGTGCGCACTTACGGAGAAGTGGCGGCAAGTATTGGACGCCCACGTGCGGCGCGGGCGGTGGGCGGTGCGTTGGCTCGCAACCCGATTGGGATCATTGTTCCGTGCCATCGCGTAGTTGCACATGATGGCCGCCTGCACGGATTTTCTTCTCCACACGGGATCAGGACCAAAGCCGAGTTGTTGGGGCATGAAGGGTTATTGGTCGAAGGAGGTCGCGTGCTGTTGGCTGCGGATTGACACAATGATTCCGGTCTTTTTCGAATTGTTTATAATAGGCATATGAATCAATCCAAATCACCTGGCCATTTCAAATCCGGGTTCGCGGCTGTTGTGGGGCGCCCGAATGTGGGCAAATCTACGTTGATCAATGCTTTTATGGGGCAGAAGATCGCTGCGGTATCACCAAAACCACAGACCACCCGTCTTAACCAGCTGGGTATTCTCACAGATGAAAATGCGCAAATTGTGTTTGTAGATACACCCGGCATCCATAAATCCAAACATGCTCTTGGGGAGGGGATGAATGCCGAGGCGAAAGATGCACTGAAGGATGCCGATGTGGTCCTCTGGTTGGTGGACATCAGCGAGAACCCGCACGCGGAAGATCGGATAATTGCTGAGCGGTTGGTGGGCGTACAAGAGGTCATTCAGGTGTTAAACAAAGTTGACCTAATCAAAGATGTTGATGTAATGGCTCGCAGACAAATATTGTTTCAGAAACTACTGCCATCTGTTGAACAGATCATGATTAGCGCAATGGAAGGCGCCGGGTTTGAAGCTCTGCGTGCAGGGATACTCGCATATCTGCCAGAAGGGCCGCCGTATTATCCGGAAGACCAGATCACTGATATCTATGAGCGGGAAATTGCTGCGGATCTGATCCGTGAGGCAGCGCTTAATAATCTCCATGACGAGATACCACATGCGATCGCTGTACGTATTGATGAATATAAAGAAAGGGATCAGACAGGGGCATTTATTGCGGCTACAATTTTTTTGGAGAGGGAATCACAAAAGGGTATCGTAATTGGCAAAAAAGGCGCCAAGCTTAAGGCGATTGGAACAGCAGCTCGCAAAGCGATTGAAGCTATGTCTGGACGTAAGGTGTTTCTTGACCTGCGTGTGAAAGTTAAAAAGAATTGGCGCACTGACCCGGTATTCCTGAAACAAATGGGGTATTCAAAGTTTGGAAAGGATTAAGTGCTCAATTATTGGTTGCTCTTAACGATACTGTTTATCGCTGCTGACTGGACTGCGGTTTGGCGGGGGTGGAGGAAGATTAACTATTTCACCAAACCAACAGCGTTGTTCCTGATGTGCATCTGGTTTTGGACTGTTTCTGTGCAGGAGGGTTCTGCACTCTGGTTTGGGCTGGGTTTGTTCTTCTCACTCCTGGGTGATATTTTCTTGTTGTTTTCTTACCGATATTTTATCTATGGGCTGACGGCTTTTCTAGCCGCACAGGCGGCATATATAATTGGTTTTAACTACTGCCTGCCGCCGATTTCAGCGCCCTTCTGGTTCTTGATGATAGCTCAGATTTGTGTGTGGGCAGCTATAATCACGGGGCTGGTAATAACACTTTCTAAGAAATCAACCCATCGGAAAATGATATTACCTGCGGGGATTTATGCCGCGGCGCTTAATGCGATGCTTTTCTCTGCCATATGGACACTTTTTCGTCCGGATTGGACGGCATTGGCTTCCAGTCTGGCAGCCGGTGGTGCACTGTTATTCTTTAGCTCAGATATACTCCTGGCGCTGGACCGTTTTTATCATCCATTTCCCCATGTGCGTCTGTGGGTGCGGATCACCTATCATCTTAGGCAGTTGGCGTTGGCAGCAGGTGCGGCTCAATATGGGCAACATATTGGAATCAGTCTCTTCTGAGCGGTTGGAATCCTGCCCCCAGGGCTTCATTCACTTGCCCGATCACCATGAACGCTTTTGGATCTGCTTCGCCGACGATTGCTTTAAGGACACTAATTTCTGATCGGGTGAGCACACAGTACAGCACCGGGCGGGATTGGTCGGTCCAGGCGCCTGTGCCAGGTAGAATTGTCACACCGCGTTCTAAAACATTACAAATTTGACCAGTAACTTCATCCGGGTGGTTTGTGACGATCATTACCATACGGAGGATATTATTTCCTTCGGAAACCAGCTCGGCAGTTAACCCGCTGATATAAATTACCAATAAACCGTACAGCGCACGTTCCCACCCAAAGGCGAATCCCGAAGCGAGCACAACCAGCCCGTCGGTGATTAAATATGCTTGCGAAATGGAAACACCCTTTTTATGGCTGAGAATGCGTCCTAAAATATCTGAACCTCCGCTGGTACCGCGCCCGCGGTACACCAGTCCCAGCCCGACTCCTAATGTGATACCGCCGTACAGGGCCAACAGGAAGATGTCATCTGTGAATCCTTGCACGGGTAAGAAGAAAGCCAACCCATCGGTAAATATTGAGAACAGGGTAACCGCAGCAGCGGTGCGCACGGCAAAACGTGTGCCGCCCAGGTAGCGCCAACCCAAAATGAATAGCGGAATATTACCGAGAAAGATCATCACACCAATTGGCCAATTTGTGTAAAACTGGATGATCTGCGCGGCGCCGCTAATCCCGCCGCTGACCATCAGTCCTGGAATCAGGAATAATCGCATTGAGACTGCTTGGACCAATGTTCCTAAAATGATGAATAAGTAATCAGCGATCGCTTTTCGGTTCGCGAAGATCTTTTTCACAGGTTTAATCCTTGGTTAATTTGATTATATTAATTATATGTGGGAGTATGTTGGTTTATCCAGTGCAAGGAGGCAGGTGAAAAAAGGCGTTATGTCATTCTTTAATAAATGATCCCTTGAATTCACTATGAGAAATCGTTAAAATAAGAATTGAGGGACAGCGAATCTCACATTCACCTGTACGCAGGTGTCGGAAGATGATGAGAACCTTCTAATAAAGGTTTCGTGCGCTGTCCCTCAATTTGTACGAAGGTTGAAAAAATCTAATGCGCCCGCATTTTTCCCGCCTTAAGCATTCACAATAAAAGATTATTTTAAAATTGGTTAAATTAATTTTGATCCGCTGCTTGACCGTTATTATGAAAATGGTAAAATAGAGACCGCGCGGGCGTCGCCAAGTGGTAAGGCATCAGCTTTCCAAGCTGACATCCGTGGGTTCGAATCCCACCGCCCGCTCTTTTTATTTAA
>CAZILY010000163.1:0-3964 GCA_964540175.1 uncultured Pelolinea sp.
AATTGGATAAGAGCGGCCTGGTCAGCGGTCATTCGTTTAAACCAAACGGATACAGCTACTACCTGCGCCAGAAAACTGCAGAAGTCAGAAAAGGTAACGTATTGATTGTGGGTGATGCGGTTGGGCTGGCAATTCTCGACTTGGGTGAGGGAATCAGAACCGCGATCGAGAGTGGGCTTCTGGCTGCTGATGCGATCATGCATGATACTGATTATCCGATCGCATCCATTCCGAAGTATTCTCTGTTTTCATTACTTAGCTCAAGGCTCAGAAATATCATTTAAGTGTCAGATGGCGAACCATTTAATTTCCTTCTATGTATAAAAATCACCAAAGAATTGCCCCACGTTTAAATTTATCTATTAGCATTATAAAAACATCAAGTAAAAAAGTGATTTAAACAGATAATTTCGAGATTGAATCGCTTTTTCTCGATATCAGTGATACTATGGAAACTACTCAGTTTGCAGAACAGGATGCTGCGGATTTCCTGAGATGCACCAAGACAGACCACCCTGTCAGTCTCCCCTGGATATCGGAAATAAATCGATATTGTTGATAGGAAAATTGTTTTCCACGTAAATCTAGTTTTCGCTGCGAAATAGAATTATTTCCAATTGCATAGAAGGAATAATCAAGAAAAACCCGTTCTGTAAAGAAAAAAGACCGTTTGGATTGATGATATACTGTAAAAAAAATTATCGGTTGGTATATCCTTCATATAAGAAGGGACCCTAACGCATGGAATACCATTTTGTGTGATTCTATGGAAGAAAAATAAACCGGGAGAAGAATTCTCTTTTGAAGAAAAATAAGCCCTTATCCTGTTCAAAATCCGCTTCCCAATCTGTTTGGTTTGCTTGGCTCTGGTGGGTACTTCTGTTTACAACCTTTGGAGTGGGAGGTTTTATAATCTGGTTTTCTAACTCGCCTTACACACAAGCTCATGAAGTAGCAAGTTGGTTAAGTCCAAATAACCATCTTGATAGTTTTACAATTACGATTTTTAAGTACCTTCAACCAATTGGATGGGTGTTGGCTGGGATACTGCTTCTAGCCGGGTTGTGCCTGCTATTTTTTCAAAACAGGACACGGCAAATATTGGCTAGATTCCTGATCTGGCAGGTAACGCAAATCCGACGTTTGCCGCGCGATGGCGTTCGCCTTTGGCAAGATTTTCGCCCCCACCGGGCTGGCTGGCTTTACCTGGTTGCCGTTCTACTGTTGATGGGCGCTGCGATCTTCATTCGCATTCTTTTTCTTAATTATCCCATGCGCTATGATGAGTCATATACTGTAGTTGTATTTGCTATGCGTCCCTGGTTAAATTTGATTTCTGACTACAGCTTGCCGAACAATCATATCTTTCACACAATTTTAGTCAAGCTGGCCATTAATCAATTTGGAACAGCGCCCTGGGCCGTACGTTTTCCTGCGTTTATTAGCGGGATTTTTTGTGTTCCAGTCGGATACTTGTTGGCTCGCCAATTGTACGGGCGGATTTCAGCTCTATTGAGTGCGGGGTTAATAGCTGCTCTTCCTATGTTGATTTCTTACAGTACCAATGCGCGCGGATACAGCCAATATACTTTATTCAGCCTGATTTTGTTTAGCCTGGCAATCTATTTAAGTAAACACGCTAACCTTGTTGGGTGGGGATTGTTTGTTATTTTCGCCGTAGTCGGGTTCTACACCGTGCCTTTCATGCTTTATCCATTTGGAGCCGCATGTCTCTGGTTGGCTGCGAGTGCAGTTGCCGGCGAAACTCGCCATGCGTATGGTAATGTAAGTGGATTATTTAAGTATCTCTTTTCAGCCGGGGTTTTAACGGTGTTATTCACATTTGTCCTGTACTTGCCAATTATCATAATTGGAACTGGATTTAATTCTTTAGTGAACAATCCGTTTGTTTTACCGCTGAGTTATGGAGATTTATGGCTTAAACTGGGAGAACAACTTAACAACACATGGATGAATTGGAATTATGATCTCCCTCAAGCTATCCAGGTTCTTTTGGCAGTGGGGGTAATTCTTTCTTTGGGTTTTCACCATAGAATCAGCCGTGTGAAAATCCCTCTTCAAATTGTCATATTTATTTGGGTACTGGGGGTGTTGGTATTACTGCGTCGTAATCCTTTGGATCGCATTTGGTTATTTTTAATGCCGTTTTGGTTGATTTGGGCTTGTGGTGGTTTAATTATGCCCCTAAACCACTACAGACTTCCATGGAGGAGTTTGCAGCAGGGGTTGGTCATTGGAAGTTTGGTGGTAATAATGGGTTGGTCGGTTCAACGTGTTCATACTTATTTTCCGGGGTGGCAGGCAGATCCAGGCAAGGTTGAATTGGCGGCTGAATATTTGAGCCAAAACCTTGTCTCTGGGGATGCAGTTGCAGTAATTTTTCCGTCTGATGCCCCATATTGGTATTACCTGAAGCGGTTTGGAGTCACTGATGAATATATACATCAAATTGAGTTGGAGCCTCACAAACGGGTATTTGCTGTGGTCACAAAACAGAATGCTGAAACCATAGCTATTGTTCTCCAGACTCATGATTTGTCTCCTGAAGAATATAAAGCTGATGAGGCAAAATTGGTTTATCGAATTAACGATCAGGAAATCTATCTTTGTTTGCATCGCTGAGGCGCAAGTGAATGGTCTAGCCTTTTTTTGTAAGTGTTGTCTTAAAGATATCATCTTGTAGTTCAACTGGTAGAAAAAACAACTCTACGTATCTATTCCGATGGCAAAATCAGCCCGCAATGGTGTCTTTAAATGGATACACTACGTATCTGTTTTCCCTAACCGAATAGGCGCGTGGAACGTGCGCACTGCACACCTGTTGAAGAGTTCTACTGGGGTATGTGGTGGTGATTAAGAGATACTTGAGATACACATGGTTTGATAAATAAAGGAAAGGATTTGTAATCGGGGCAGACTACATCATTTATTGAAAAATTTCACTTCATAAGGAAGGATCATATCTAACAACCCACAGTCTTGATCAAGTATCTCAAATTGCATTGAACTAATAGGCCTTTTATTATGTCGATCTGTTTCTGATATAATTTCATCAATATAATTTATTGTAAATTGTTATTTGTATTTGATATATAAACCTAATAAAAACTTCAAAGACGGAGACCCTACATAAAAGTTTCGATCGTAATTCCTTGCTTCAATGAAATCAGAACTATTGATACCATTCTCGAAAAAGTACTTTCAGCTCCGCTGCCGTGCGAGCGTGAGATCATCATAATAGATGATTGCTCTACGGATGGTACGCGTGAGCATCTGAGTAGTAAATTCAACAAGTCTAATACAGTTAAGTTAATACTCCTTGACAGCAATCAAGGTAAAGGGGCTGCTCTTCGGACAGGATTCTCTGAGGCAACGGGCGAAATTATTATCATTCAGGACGCGGACCTGGAATATGATCCAAATGAATATCAGAAATTATTAATACCGATACTGAACGGTCAGGCGGATGTCGTTTATGGTTCTAGGTTTATCGGCGGCGGTCCGCATCGCGTGCTGTATTTTTGGCACTCAGTCGGAAACCGTTTTTTGACTCAGCTTTCCAACATGTTTACAAACCTCAACCTTACTGACATGGAGGTCTGCTATAAAGTATTCAAGAAGGAACTACTTGATAGCATCGAATTGAAGGAAAACCGCTTTGGTTTCGAACCTGAGTTCACTGCGAAAATCGCCCGGCTAGGGTGTCCGATATATGAAGTTGGGATTTCTTATGATGGACGCACATATCAACAAGGCAAGAAGATAAGCTGGAAAGATGGTTTGCGTGCTGTTTATGTAATTATTAAATACGGCTTGTTTCCCTAAGAATAATTTGGCGGAGGAATGCAATTCCATTCGCCCTCATGTTGCATTAGGGAATAAAACTCCCTATGAATTCTCTGCCAAGATAGAAAGTGTCTACTTATGAGTGGTACTAAATTTG
>CAZILY010000164.1:0-3944 GCA_964540175.1 uncultured Pelolinea sp.
ATCAGGGGTTGGAGTAAGTGTAACCAGTGGATTGATCGTAGCAGTAAGTGTAACTGTTGGCTCAATGGTCAAAGTCGGTGTTGGCGTATATTTTTGAACACTATAAACGGGTGTTGGAAGAATAGTGTTCTGCGCAGGTGAAATACAAGCGGCAGCGATCACCATCACCCAGGATACATTAAGAATTTTCCTAAAATAAACCATATATTATGATAAGTTTTTCCTTATCATAAAAGGTATTTGTGTCATATCTTCAAGAAAATCTCAATGCTTTTTTAATCACGCCAATTTGCCCATTTCTTTCTTGCAAGGAAAACAAAATTTATGTTATAGGCAAAAAAAGGTGGTTAACTCTTCCCATTAATAACCGGAATTTATGCTAACAACGTGAAGCAGTATGGCATAAAACAGCATCATCGTCAAGATAAATGTATTCCCAGAAACCCAGTTGTGATCATTTTTCTTTAGGCGATAATTATATTCAATTCGCTGTATCTATAAAAGAGCGTTGAACAACGACAATCCCAATCAGACCCATAATTCCACCAATGACCTGAAGGTTTGATGGAATCTCCCGCAGAATGAATATTCCTAAAATCGTTACAACCAGCGGCTGTCCAACCAATGCGACTGAAACAGCGGCAGCGGGTAATTTTCCCAATGCGTCATTAACCAGGTACCATCCAAAAACCTGGGAACTAAGAGACATTAAAAAGATTAGTAAATATCCTTGTTGGGAAAGTGTTTGTTTCAATGATCCTGCAGCTAAACCAAAAACAAACAACAAAATTGCGCCGATTATCGAAACCAGCCATGAGTACTTTAAACTCGAAACTCTCCTGCGCGCTTGTTGCGTGATCAGAATGTACGCTGCATAGGAGATGCCTGACCCAATGCTTAGCATGTTTCCAAGAAACTGCTGACTATTAAAGGAAGCGCTGCTGCTCCCAACCAGCAAAATTGAACCAGCGAGAGTCAGGCCCAGTCCCCACCAGTAAAATCGATTCTGCTTTTTTCCAAGGACCAACCACCCAAATATTCCTACCCAAACCGGCGCTGTATTATCGAGCAGTGTGACAATGGAAGCAGATGTGTAATTCAATGCGGAACACCATAAACCAATATTGACCGCAAATGCACTCCCCCCCAACAAAACCCATAAGACCCATTTATCCTTACCCTCACTTGTTACCTGGTTTTCGTTTCCTATAAGTACTGGCAGCGTTAACATCACGCTCGCGAACAAAAGTCTGTAAAAAGCCACCAGAGCACCATTTGCCCTTACAAATTTAACAAACATAGGCCCGGTTCCTAAAAGCAGAACCCCGATACCGATCCTCAATAACGCTTTCTTATTTAATGAAGCCTGGTCTGCGCGCATATTGTATTCTTTCAATCCAATCAAGTTAAAGACATCCCCCATTTTACTGGAAATGTTTTACCAAAAAGACGATTTCCTTAGCCGATTTGTTTTTCCAGATATAATTGACCTTTCGTATTATTCCCAAATGGAGAGCAGATGGCAGAAAAGAAAAACAATGTCCCACCCAGAATAAAAGCATTGCGGCTTTTTCATCAAGATGGCATCATTGACATAATAAGCGGTGCGGTGCTGGTAAACTTTGGCTTTGACATCCTCAACCAAAGTGAAACCACATCTCTTTATACCTGGATTCCGATCCTGTTGATTTCTTCAATGAAAAACAAGACCACCCTCCCTCGATTAGGATACGAATCATTGGGCGGGGATAAGAATCAAATCAAGCGGTGGACTTTTTTTTCCGCTGCCGGCATGGTTCTTGCCATGGTGGTGCTTGGCATCTTCACCCTAGGCGACCGGATGGATTTTCAAAACACCATCATTCTGCCTTTTCCCGGGAATCCCCGAAATCTTATCAGCAGTTCCATCCTTGCAGCAGCCCTTTTTATCGCCGGATACCTGATCTCTTTGAAAAGGTTTTATGTGTATGCGGCAGTTGCATTAGGTGCAGGTTTGATCAGTTATCTCTTCTTACCGGTCTATTTTCCCTTCTTTTTAACTGCAGGCATAATGGTCGCTTATGGAGCCCGCCTGATGATCACTTTTACGCGCGCTTACCCCTTGGATGATGGAAGAAAAAACAATGAAAAATAAGGATTGGATATTATTCTGGTTGACCGGGTTGATTTGGGGCACTTCCTTTTTATGGATCAAGATCGCCGTTAATGACGTTAGCCCAATCGTGCTGGCAGGTTCCCGCTCATTATTTGGCACGCTTGGATTGGGTTTAATTGTTGCACTGAACAAACAAGCGCATGTCAGGTGGAACATACTCAAGCCGCGATTGTTCGATTTTCTCATCCTGGGTTTTTTCAACATAGCGCTCCCCTGGATCCTGATCTCATGGGCAGGGCAATTCCTTGATTCCGGCACATCAGCAATCCTCAATGGAACCATGCCGCTGTTCACTATTCTTCTCTCGCCTATCTTTATTAAAGATGACCGCATCACGCTGCCGAAAATCGCAGGGCTCGTGATTGGCTTTATTGGTGTGGTAATTCTTATTGCACCCAGCATCCAGGGCAAATGGAGCAGCAGCCTGCTTGGGCAGGGTGCAATCCTCATTGGGGCCCTTTCTTATGCATCCGCAACTATATTCGCCCGTAAAAAAACACAGGGACTGCCAACACAAATGCTGGCATTTCTTCAAATGTCTTTTGGCTCAGCCATCATCTGGATAACCGCCCTGTTTACGGAAAAACCAATCATCCTTCCTCAGTTTCCGATCACGTGGTTGGCCTTGTTGTGGCTTGGGATATTAGGATCCTGTATCGCTTACATTTTTTATTTTTATCTTCTGCATACTATTGGCCCGACACGTGTGTCCATGATAACTTATATTCCCCCTCTGGTTGCACTGATTCTGGGTGTGGTCTTTCTTAAAGAACAATTTTACTGGCAGTCACTGCTGGGCGCTGTATTGATCTTCTCGGGTATCGCTATTGTGAACCTGAAGAAAAAAGCACCACAAAAAACCTGAAATTTTGTGTTTTCCTTGCAGATAGATTTATCACAACCGCATTCATAATAACCTTAAATAATTCGTTTTATTGAATGATCAAAAGAGAAATCAACTGACATTGACTCTTATCCCGTTATAATTACGCCTTCATGGATAGATCAGCCGAAAAAACATCTCCACTGCAGGAATTCCTGCTGGGCATCAAAGGTGAATTGCCGATCCTTCTGGGTGTAACACCTTTTGGTATGATCTATGGTGTGCTGGCAACCAGCGCAGGATTGGCTGCATGGGACGCGCAGATGATGTCATCCGTCATTTTTGCCGGCTCATCCCAATTCATGCTCGTCCAGTTTGTCAACCTGGGTACACCCGTGATCATGATGATAGTCACAGCATTCGTGATCAACCTGCGGCACGCCTTATACAGCGCATCCGTCGCCCCTTACATTCAGCACTTATCCCTTTTATGGAAATTTATTCTATCGTATCTCCTCACTGATGAAGCATACGCGGTTGCGATCATGCACTTTCAGGAACCATCAAGCAGCAAAAATAAACACTGGTTCCTGCTGGGAGCCGGAGCGGCACTATGGAGCTGCTGGCAGCTGAGCACCGCAGCCGGTATTTTCCTGGGCACTCAAGTACCGCCGAGTTGGGGTTTGGATTTCACTCTTGCGCTGACCTTTATCGCAATTGCCATTCCAGCGATCAATGATAAAGCATCTTTCCTATCTGCGCTCAGCGCGGGTCTAACGGCCATATTAACCAGAGGACTGCCCTTTAAACTCAACCTGATTGCGGCCGCGCTGGTTGGGATCACCGTTGGATTGTGGAGTGATCAGAAATGAACAAAATGTGGGTCGTCATGCTTTCTGTTGGGGTTCTCACATTCCTGACGCGCCTTTCATTCATCTACCTGCTTGATAAATGGCAGCCGCCAGA
>CAZILY010000165.1:0-3904 GCA_964540175.1 uncultured Pelolinea sp.
TATCCGAAAGATGGGGTGTGATAATAGCGGATGATTTCTATTTCTGAAATGGAAGTATTCAAATAAGCCTAATACCAGGCAGATGAGCGCAGCGGATGCCCAAATATATAAGGGAAGTAAAAAGAATGAAGCTGTAAATATTCCGATTATGATTGCTAGGCAGAGCCAGAATAAAGGCATAATAATTACCGCTTCTTATTCAACAACTTGGCCGCGGTAAACACCTCGATATGATTCCGGAAGCAGCGCTGCAATGCGCAGCATCAGCTCATGGGTCCACCTTTTTAGATCCTGCGACCTGCTTCCTCGCTCGAATGGTGGAATGATAAAAGGTTTGCCAAAACGAACAGTTAGTCTTGGGCGGCGAAAGTGGGCCAGTTCATTCAGGGCAGTTTCTGTTCCGGTGATGCCCACAGGAACAATTGGAGCGCCTGTTTTGACCGCAAGCATGAGTGTGCCGGGTTTTCCTGTTTGTAATTGACCGTTTTTTGAGCGGGTGCCTTCTGGGGCAATTCCAAGTGCAAGCCCTTCACCCAAAGCTTTGGACGCTCTGCGGATGGCTGTAAAATCAGCAATATCCCGGTTGATCCAGATTCCCTTGGCGGTATTGGTGAACCACGCTACGAAAAATTTCTCTTCGTATTTTGTGGTGACTAACGCGGTGATATCTGGTCGTACGGGGTTAACCATCATCAGGGGTGTATCTAAATGGCTCATGTGGTTAATTGCCAGGATCACGCCGCCCTCTTTGGGGATGTTTTCTGTGCCAATGAATTTAGACACAGTTAATGTCTTTACTAGAAATTGAACAATATTCTGGAGAGTATCTTTTTTCATGTGATTTGATTATATGTCTGAATTAACCCCTGTTTTTAAAATTAGTTATTGATAAAAGATATTTAAAGGGATGGTTCAGTTGATCTTGCAAGATCATGCCGTAAACGTGAGTTTATCTTTAATGTGATCGCGATAACACTGACGAATACAATTATCATAAAAATCAAAGAAATGGCACTGCCGGTGACGGAATGCACCACCCCGGGGTTTTCAAAAACCAAAGAAGAGAAACCAGAAAACAGGGCCAGAGAATTCCATATACCGTGCAGGATAGTAGCTGTAATAATATATAAGATTCCTCTGCCAAACCGTTTCTGATGCCAACTACGAGCCAACCCATATCCAACCAGTCCGCTTAATCCGATATGAAGTACACCAGTTGCCGCACGCAGCGCAATAGCGATCAACCAATCTTGGCTGCCCATTTGGATCACAATTCCTGCACTTTCCAATATTGTAAATGCACCTCCGCTGATCAGTCCCAATGAAAATCCCTCAAACTCTTCCAAGGGGCGGCTAAGAAGGAACCAGGTTGACATTGGTTTGAAGATTTCTTCAATCAGAGGAGCGATTAATCCAAGGATCAAAAAAATAGCAGCCGAGACTATTGGCAGTTTCATTATTGCATACGGGATTTGATCAAGTTCACCAATTCCACCTTGATATTGGTTTATATTATTAAGAATTGAATGGAGTTGGCTGCTCAAATTTGGCTGAAATCCTAACCTTATCATTATGGCAACTGCGGCAATTGCGGTTAGGAGCAGCTCAATACTTATGATGATTATCGGCGTAATAGTCAGCCCAATGGTGAGAGTGCCCCACTCCCGTAATTTAGTGCTGCGTGGAAGTCCTCTGCGTGAAAATTCTATCAACCACCATACAGGGATGAATACAGCCGCGGTTGTTAATGGGGCAAGAAGCAATATGTGGTTTCCCTCGCGGCTGACGAAAAATCCGATAGTTATTATCAACAACCATAGAAAGAGGTAATAATTAGCTTTCTGAAGGTAAGAATTTTTAGGATGGCGGATAGTTTTTTTTAAAAGCGTCTTAATTGAAGTGATCAACGTGGGCACATTCAGCATGCCAATAGAAATCAATAATACGCTGGTTGACAAGACAGTCATCTTGTCAGAAGCAGCGAGGGCTTCTGTGGAAAAAACGAACGTGCTGGTCAAAGTTAGTACGGCTGCTGTTACTCCAATAAAAATACCCAGCGCGCTGAGCACAAACAAAAGAACGCTGGGTATATTGAGTTTTTTAGACGCCATTAATTTTCGTGAATGGTTACAGTCAGGATGCGGTCGATCACTGGGTCTAATATGTTTTCTCGCAGTTCAAATGCATTTACTACATCCATTCCGTCAGTCACTTCACCAAAGATGGTCCTGCCCTGCAGGTTTTTAGTGTCAGTTTTGATGAGGAAGAAAGTGCTTCCATTAATTCCAGGTCCAAGATTGTAGGTTACCAGTTTGCCGGTATTATCAGAGGAATAGTCAGCGTTTAATTCATCCAGATACGCGTATCCCGGTCCGCCGAAGCCAGTATCTGATGGATCGCCTGTTAAAGCGAACTCGTTGGTAGCGATGAACGGGAGTCCGTCATACCAGCCTTCCTGCGCGAGGAACACAAAACTGTTTACTGTAACTGGCGCAATGTCAACAAACAGATCGACAGTGATATCGCCTTTTGTGGTGCTGATAGTGGCGGAATAATTCTTGTCAGATTGAGTAACGTTTGGCGCGCATGCATCGTATTCATTTTCTTGGTTTTTGATCAATTGGACGAAGATGGAGAAGATCTCCAGCCCGCGCTGATTTTCAGACCATTCGTACCCATTGATGAACAATTTGGGAGTGCCATTGATGCCCAGGCTGTTTGCGGAATCTGCGGCAGCTTGCACCTTATCAACGATCTCTTTACTGAACATATCAACAGAGAATTGGATCGGTTCTATTCCCAATTCAACGACATGCTTTCCTAACCATGCATCAAATTCATCCTTTGCGATTGAGCCCCAGAACGCATCATCCGGGAGGTCATTATGTTCAGGATTATTGGGATTTTTAACTTTTCGGTCGAACAAGTAATTCTTTAACTCGTTGAATTTTCCCTGTTTCCCCGCGGCTTCTAATGCTTGGGCAGCTAAGATAGACTTGTCGTGAAAGGATTCTGGGAATGGGCGGTGACGGAATACTAAGCGCACATCATCCGGATAACGCTCTTGTACTGCAATTAGCGATGGCTCAAGCTGAGCACAGTAGGGGCACTGCATTTCGCTATATTCAAGGAAAGTCACCACCGCGTCATCTGGTCCAACTACCCAGTCATCTTCCGTAACAGGGGGAAGCCCTGGAAAAGGATTGATCAACGATTGATCCATTAAACTAAATGGTTTGCAGGGTTCGTTGGCATCCGTGAATGGGACGTCTTGAGGAGCGGTGTTTTCGTCAACAGGATCAACGATTTCTTCCCCTTCGACCACCGCGGTCGCTATGGGTTCTGTAATCTGAGACGCCTCTTCTGCTTTGCTGCACGCAGCCAAGAGGATGGCTGTAATTATTAGAATTGGGAGAAGCTTTTTATTCATTGTTGTTTACCTTTCTCTTCTATTATTGTAAAATTATTATGATAATTTAGATAAATATAATAATAATGATGACCTAATTTTAGATTGTACCATAGATGGTTTTTGATTGGCATCTATGATAATCCACCTATTGGGTTCCTCGCTCGCCATTTTCAGATATCCGTCACGGACGCGCTTGTGGTATTTCAGTTGATATGCGTCCATGCGGTTCCATTCTCCACCTCCTTTTTTCCGGCGTCCTAACCCAACTTCCGGTTCCAGGTCAAACAAGAAGGTAATGTCTGGCGTTAAGCCGCCCGTAGCAAAAGCAAGCACTTTATTAATTAAACCGATGTCATTTTCATGGCCATATCCTTGATATGCCAATGTGGAATCCGCATATCGGTCAAGTAGGACGATTTCTCCCATTTCTAGGTGCGGTTGGATGATTTCTTCTACCAACTGTGCGCGAGCTGCACAAAAAAGTAATGTTTC
>CAZILY010000166.1:0-3893 GCA_964540175.1 uncultured Pelolinea sp.
TTTGCCATATAACCCGCAATGTATGGGTTTTTGTAAACCTTGAACACGGGAGAACTCGATGAAAATATTTGTTTACGATACAACACTTAGAGACGGCACCCAAAGTGAAGGTATTTCTTTATCTTGTAACGATAAATTACGCATCGCACAAAAACTAGATGACATCGGCATTGATTACATTGAATGCGGATGGCCAGGTTCAAATCCGAAAGATGCTGAGTTTTACCAGCGCTTAGATGAGCTTAATCTCAAACATGCCAAGATTACCGCATTTGGCTCAACCTGTAGGGTGGGTTCTAACCCGGAAGATGATGCCAATATTCAAGCCCTGATGGATGCCAACACACCTGTCTGTACGGTCGTCGGAAAAACTTGGACATTGCATGTAACAGACGTGCTTCAAACCACTCTGGAAGAAAATCTGCGTATCATAGAAGAAAGTATTCGCTATCTCAAATCACAGGGCAAAGAAGTTATCTATGATGCTGAGCATTTCTTTGACGGCTTTAAAGCAGACAAAGAATATACATATAAAACATTGCGGGCGGCTGTAAATGGGGGAGCGGACACCCTTGTTGTATGCGATACAAATGGTGGGACCTTACCGCATGAGGTATCTGCTATCGTTACACAAATCAAGGAACATTTTCCTGGAAAAATGATTGGTGTTCACTGCCACAATGATAGCGAATGTGCGGTAGCAAATACCGTGGTAGCCGTACAAGCTGGAGCCATGCATATACAGGGAACAATCAATGGGTACGGAGAGCGCTGTGGTAATGCTAACCTATGCAGTGTTATTCCTAATCTTGAACTTAAGCTTGGACACACATGCTTGCCTGAAGGAAAACTTAAGGATTTATATAACCTTTCTCGTTTTGTTGCAGAAATTGCTAATTTATCCCCCGATGAGCATTTACCGTATGTTGGCTCCAGTTCTTTCGCCCATAAGGGTGGAATCCATGTGGCTGCTATGCGAAGGAATATCAATAGTTACCAGCACATCAACCCTGAATTGGTCGGCAATAAAATGCACACTGTAGTTTCTGAACTTTCCGGGCGCGGCAATCTGCTGAGTAAAGCGGACGAATACAAGATTGATTTAGAAGATAAAAAACACCTCGGTGACCTTTTATCGCATATTAAAGATCTGGAATCACGCGGGTTCTCATTCGAGTCCGCAGATGCATCAATTGCTCTAATGCTTCAGCGGCAGCAGAAAGATTACAGGGCACCATTTAAATTGATTGACTATTTTGCAACTGTCGAACATAGAAAAGGGCGCGGGATTTTTTCTGAAGCAATGGTCAAGATCAAAGTAAATGATGAAATCGTCCACACCATCGCTGAAGGAAACGGGCCGGTGAACGCCTTGGATTCCGCTTTACGTAAGGGATTAATTCCTATCTATCCGAAAATAGAACATTTTCAGTTAACCGATTATAAAGTCAGGATCATCGATAGCACCAATGGTACTGCGGCAACTACCAGAGTGCTGATTGATACTCATAATGACCGTAATCACTGGAGTACAGTGGGTGCAAGCCCTAATATTATCGAAGCCAGTTGGCTAGCCCTGGTAGATAGTATCGAGTATGGATTGGTGATTTCATGAAAGCAAAAATCGTATTACTTCCTGGAGACGGCATCGGGCCAGAAGTAGTTTCCGTTGCCCAAAGCTTATTAGAATTGGTTGCAATTAATTTTGGGCACCAATTCACAATGGAAGAGCTCCTGATCGGTGGATGTGCCATTGATGCAGTCCAAAATCCACTGCCAGAAGCAACACTGAATGCCTGCCTTGAAGCTGATGCAGTCTTATTAGGTGCAGTTGGAGGGCCAAAATGGGATGATCCACGGGCGAAGGTCAGACCAGAGCAAGGACTTCTGGGATTAAGGAAAGGGATGGCTCTGTTTGCAAACCTGCGTCCGATCCAACCCCACCCTGATGTGCTCTCAGCATCTCCACTCAAAGCGGAAAATTTAAGAGGTGTTGACTTTGTCGTAGTTCGTGAATTGACTGGCGGTATTTACTTTGGAGAACCCAGAAAACGCCATCAGGTTAATGGGCAGACTCAAGCCTTAGACACAATGGTCTACAATCAATATGAGATCGAAAGAGTGGCACATCTGGCTTTTAAGCTTGCACAAACTCGCAGAAAAAAACTAACCTCAGTTGACAAATCTAATGTACTTGAAAGCTCACGTTTATGGCGGGAAACTGTTACAAAGGTCGCTCTTGAATATCCCGATGTGGATTTTGACAATCTATTGGTTGATGCAGCAGCAATGCACCTGCTGACACGACCTGCGAGTTTTGATGTCATTCTAACCGCCAACCTGTTTGGCGATATTCTAACTGATGAGGCTTCAATTTTGACTGGTTCTCTTGGTAACCTGCCCTCTGCTTCATTGGGTGATAACATGAACACATCCGGCAAGCCTCGTGGGGTATTTGAACCAATCCACGGTTCTGCGCCAGATATCGCTGGAAAAGGTATAGCCAATCCAGTCGGCACGATCTTGTCTGCAGCACTTTTACTTCGTCATTCTCTAGGGCTTGAAGAAGAAGCAAATGCCATTGAAAACGTGATCAACCAAACTTTGGCCGCAGGATACCGCACGGCAGATATCGCCAAACCCGGTCAGGACCCATTAAAAACAGATGCCCTGCGAAAGATCATCGAATCCCAATTTATGAAAATCAACGCACAAAAAACATAATCCTTGGAGGAAAAGAATATGAAATCAGAATATATTTGGATGGATGGAAAATTAGTTCCCTTTGAGCAAGCAACAGTCCATTTCTTAACACCAGCCTTACATTACGGCTTAGCCGTTTTTGAAGGCATCCGTTGTTACAAAACCGAAAAAGGCCCAGCTGTGTTTAGATTAAAAGAACATATGGACAGGTTATTGATGTCCATCCATGCTTTTGGAGTTCAAAACTTCCCTTACAGCAGTGAAGAACTGTGTGATGCCGTCCATCAGACTATTCAAGCCAACAAATTCTCATCCTGCTATATCCGCCCATTAATCTACATGGCAGACGGATTATTAAGTCTCAATATTGATGCCTCCCGCCCAGCCGTTGGTATTGCAGTATGGGAATGGGGATCCTTGCTTGGTGATGAAAGCGCATCGAAAGGTATTAAGATGATAGTATCCTCGTTTACACGGCTGCATCCAAATGTAAACCTTACCAAAGCAAAGATTTCGGGCAACTACGCCAATTCTGTCATGGCCAAGACCCTGGCAACCAGACTGGGTGCTGATGAAGCCGTAATGCTTGATCCTGAGGGATTTGTAGCTGAATGCACGGGAGAAAATATTTTTATAGTGAGAAACGGGAAGGTCCATACCCCCTCCCGCGCTACGATCCTGGAAGGGATCACCCGCGATGCGATTATGGTTCTATCGCAGGATTTGGGCATAGAAGTTATTGAAGAGTCGATCACAAGAGACCAGCTCTATATTGCCGACGAAATATTCATCTGTGGAACAGCGGCAGAAGTTATCCCGGTTATTGAAATCGATTTCCGGAAAATAGGAGACGGACAGGTTGGCCAAATTACAAAGAAAATCCAGCAATCATTTACTGAAACTATCCACGGCAAAGGACAAAGATCAGAGGAATGGTTATCCTTTGTTTCAATGCCATGACTCTCAGCGAAAATCCAAACAAATAATCTTTTAAAGAATTAGTAAACATGACAAATCGGTAAATTTACATCTGCGACAAATATATCTTCAAATCCGCGCGAATGATAGATGTATACATCATAAAACAATTGGTTATCATCCAAGCGAGATAGCCATGACCTGACTATTCACCAGCATGGTAAGTAGCCGTATGAGTTAATAGCTGCACACTTCTGTGTTTTTAGAATAGC
>CAZILY010000167.1:0-3816 GCA_964540175.1 uncultured Pelolinea sp.
GCACTCACTGAATCATCAACAGAAGCCGAGATTAAAAACCTTCTCCCTTCTTGGAAAAAGATAACGTCATAGATTATTCTTGGTCTATAAATGTTTTTTATAAAGTAGCTTATCGAAACCTAGCGGATAATAACAAGATTCCAATAAGACTATGAATTCTCATCCAGATAGAACTTTGCTTAATAAAATCAAAATAATTAACCGGAAAAGATGGATAACCAGGAGTAGATAATATTTAACACCACACTAAGTAATTTTATATCTATGGTAGATAACAAAGGTAATGAATGGTTTCCGCAAGAGGTGTGGCGGGAACCATGCAGCTAACAGGCAGGGAGCCTGTGATTTGGTTGTTACAATATCTCAGATTTTTTTTCTTTTTTCTCGCGTTTCAACTTCCGTTTTTCTTTTATAGTCAGCAGTGGTTTTTTCTTTTGTTCTTTTTTCCCCTTATCTTTTTTTCCAGATTCGCCCATTTCAAGCTCTCCTTAATTGATCATCATAAAATACATTCATTAAAGAATATCACAAAATTCATAATAAATGAAATTAGAAATCAAGTATTTTCTCAACCTTATTGATATTTATGTTAATTTGTGTAAAATATTTTCCGGGATACACGGTATAAATTTTTATAATCCCACCTAAAAAATTGCAATCGGTTTTGGCAGTATCACTCGGCGCGACTCGAATGGGTTTTGAACTCGCCACCGATGAGTTCAAAGGTCTTTTGTTTGAATAACTGATTCGAAGTTAGATAATCAAGCTGCTCGCAGCCCTTGAAAATCAATAATCAAAAAGCCAATTCCTCAATATTATGCAAGCTTGCAGATACTGCTATAATCACATTTATGAAGAAGAACATAGTAATTACAGGAAGTACACGTGGAATAGGTTTTGCGATTGCAGATTCCTTGCTCGAGCTGGGCTGCGCAGTGACCATTAGCGGCCGCACCCAGAAAGCAGTCGAAGAAGCCAGCGCCAAACTGGCCGAGAAACATGGCAAAGATCGTATCAACGGACACTCTTGTGATGTTACCAATCTCGAACAGGTACAAAGTTTATGGGATTCAGCCGCTTCCCACTTCAAGACGGTCGATATCTGGGTCAACAACGCCGGAATTGGCAATAAAACACAGGCTCTCTGGGAGATACCCATGGAAACATACCAGGAGATCCTCAATACTAATGTAATCGGGACAGTGCACGGTGTAAAGGTTGCTATCAAGGGTATGGTGGAGCAGGGTCATGGACAGATATACAACATGGAAGGGTATGGGTCATCACCGAAGCGTATCCAGTTCGGGATAAACGCCTACGGCCTGTCGAAAGCTGCCATCACCTTCTTCTCGAAAGCACTGGTGCAAGAGACAAAGGATTTACCTATCCAAGTGGGCACGATCCTACCTGGTATGGTGATGACCGACTTCATTCTGAAAAACCTGGATAGAAACCCTGAGAATCTGGAAAAAATCAGACCCATCTTCAATGTCTTCGGTGAACTCCCCGAGAACATAGGATCCTTCATTGCCAGGGGAATTCTGAAGAATAAAAAATCGGGCGCAACCATCAAGTATTTGACGATGTCGAAGATACTTAGTAATTTCATCGCATTCCGCTTCAAGAAACGCGACATCTTCGCAGATCTATTTTAATAAAAATAGTTCTATTCTAATTTATAAGTAATTTTATCTTTGTTAAAGCAAAGCCTGTCTAAATTACTTTGAGGTGATTTAATTGAGATTCAATATTTGTGATATCAGATTCATCTGTTATCAATATACTCTTTCAATTGCTTTAGCGTGAATGGTTCTCCGTGGCCCGGGTATATCGTTTATATTTCATGTCTCTTCAGTATCTCCACACTTTCTTTTGCTGCAGCAGGGTCATCCATGATTGAATTTAGCTTTGGAATGCCTTGATTTTCTAGCAGGTCTCCACAATAGAAATCTCCGTTTTCCATCAATATTCCGACCGATCCCTTTGAATGGCCTGGGATAGTGATTACTTTGGCATCTATATTGTGTGGTGATAAATCATATTCTCCATTTATCAATATATCTGGCTTGAATCTTTCATTTCTGCCAAACCCAAACAGCATCGGCGCAATTTTCTGTACAAGGATATTTGCTCGCTTACGGTTGGAAAACATATCCCCTTTTTCAACAGCCGGAGATGTTTTTTGTGACAATTAATCGCTTATGAAATGCGGCGAATAATTTTTAATAAAGATTTTTCGACTGGTAAAATTCCATTTATCAATAAAGGTGCACGTATGGAATGGCTCACTGACACATTGGTTTTCAGCACTACTGGCAAGGGAATGTACATGATCACCGCCGATATATCTGAAGTGGTTAAGCGTTGGGAAATTCAAAACGGCATGTGTTTTCTATTCCTGCCGCACACAAGCGCCTCCCTGACACTCTGTGAAAACTATGACCCGCTATCGCGAAAAGATGTGGAAAATTATTACGAACATGCCGTCCCAGAAAATCAGCCCTGGTATCAACACACCTTTGAAGGGCCAGACGATTCCCCGTCTCACATCCGTACGACATTAACTCAATCAAGCATCTCAATTCCCATTGATCATGGACGATTAAGCCTCGGAACATGGCAGGGGATATTCTTGTTTGAACACCGCATTAGTTCTCAGCGCCGCAACTTATCTGTTCGCTGCTTGAAAGTAAACTGATCCTGTTTTTCCAGACAAAAAATCCAGGCATGGTAATATAAGAATACACCGCATTACATTCCCGCTTCAACATCTTTCATCCCAGCCAAAGTCTAATTGAAATAAACCTATCTATTGGAGGTTGAAATGATTACAGTAGCAGATCTTTTAAAGATAAAAGGTTCTAAGGTCTATTGGATAACGACATCTGACACTATCCAAGACGCACTGCTTTTATTAGCCAAAAAAGATGTGGGTGCGCTTCCGGTTTTAGATGGCAAGAAACTCTCTGGTATTTTTTCCGAGCGTGATTTTGCCAGATTGCTTGCCAGAGAAGGTTGTTTCCCTTTGGATACACCGATCCAGAAAATCATGACAAAGCAGTTGTTCACGGTCACTCCTGCAACCAGCATCGAAGATTGTATGCAGACAATGACAGAAAAACATATTCGCCACCTGCCAGTTCTGGAGAACGATAAAATGGTGGGGTTGATTACCATCGGTGATGTGGTTAAAGCGATCATCTCTTCCCAAAAAGATTTCATTGGCCAACTAGAAGGATATATCAGCGGCCGCTGGTAAGTACTGTTTTTCGGGCAGAATAAAACCAAGTATACTTGTGAGGTTTGATCACCAGTATATATGATGCCAAATAATAGAAGAACTACCACCATTGCCTACATAAAACTTATCACTGCTGTCGCTATTTGGGGTGGTTCGTTCATAGCCACAAAGATCGCGGTGCGAGAAGTATCTCCTGTCACCGTTGTTTGGCTGCGCTTTCTTATTGGAAATATTATTCTTGGATATTTTGCCTGGAAGCATAAAGAACTTGTACTGCCCGAACGAAAAGATGTATTAGAACTTGTGTGGTTAGGGTTCCTGGGTATTACCCTGCACCAGTGGCTTCAATCAAGTGGATTGGTCACCTCTGAAGCATCCACGACTGCCTGGTTGGTTTCAACATCTCCGGTTTTTATGGCGCTCTTAGGTTGGATTTTCCTTAAAGAAAAACTGTCGTGGCGGACAATATCCGGCTTTCTTCTGGCAACAATCGGGGTTTTATTTGTGGTTACGAAGGGGGATATTCAATCAATTTTTAATGAGGGTTTCGGTACAAGCGGAGATATCTTGATTTT
>CAZILY010000168.1:0-3786 GCA_964540175.1 uncultured Pelolinea sp.
ACTATATTATTTCTTCTAAAACCTCAACATTTTTCAACAATCGCGAACCAAATTTCACCCCTGCAGCATAGGTAAACCCGGCATTACTTCACTGTTAGTCACTGTTAATTACAAAATGTTATCTTTTGTTATCATTTCACGCTCAATTAATGGCCAATTTGATACCAAATTCATGCCTTAAATATGCCTTGATTTGTATATTTTTGTACTATTTTGTTTTATTTCTCTGATTGCCCATAATTGCCCTAATAGAATGGCTTCTAATGGCTTTGAATTTGTTTATAGATATATTTTTATATGCCCGATTTTCTGCGGTTGCATTCCTTGCACAGCATCTGACAATTCTCGATATTTGTTTTTCCGCCTAGATGCCACGGAGTTATATGGTCTGCTTCCATTTCGCGAAACTCAAAGTGTTTGCCGCATTTTGTACACACCCCTTTATGCTTTTCATAGGATGCTCTTTTTTGGCTTTCTGAAAACGCACGGATATTCCTCTGGCGTGTATTGCTTATATAAAGTAATGTTTTCCCCGTTTCTCTTTCTCGCAATGTGGACAAATGCCTTCTTGCCTTTACCGATTCCCCTTTGCCCGATTGTGTGTCTTACAAAGCATTTGACAGTTTTTGATGTTTGTAGCGCCACCTTTGCTCCATGCTGATACATGGTCGGCATCCATGTCGCTCAACTTCCAGATTTTACTCTTGTTGGCCTCATGTCCAATAGCACAAAGCGGACAGTTTGATGAACCGTTGGCTTTGGCAGTATCGGTTTGTGTTGAATAAACATTTTTCTTGGTTGCATCATCAAAGACTCGGACATTTAATAATTTTGTATCAACTGAACCACCAAGAATGTACTCAAAAATACCTTTACGGTTTTTTATATAAGGATCACCATAAAGTTTTTGCACCTCTTGTGAAACCTTAGTCGGGTTATAAGGTGTATTATGATACTCTTCATACAATCGTCCCCATTCCAATCCGCGCATCTCGCTTTCTACATCAGTAAAAATACCAGAGACCCAACCAATCACACTGTTAAAATAATTTTTTAACTCTGTAATGTTTTTATCATAGCGATGACGACTCATGTAATCACCAATATTACCTTTACTTACCCAGTCTAACGCGCATTCCAAAAACCCCTGCCTATTGGCGCTACCTGATATGTACGCACTCCATTTTTGGATATTGGCGTTTTGGCTATTGCTGAACTCTTCTTTGCCGAGTGTCACAAATGGACCAGAATACACGGCGTTCAATAACTCCTGATTATTCAAGGGGATTCCAGCAATATTGATTGTCCTGAACCACTCTTTTATCTCGCTTTCCGTACCTTCGCATTCGTAAATTAGCAGTTTTGCATCCATGATTTTAGCCTGCTTATCAGCTGCGATGCCACTAAAGTATTGCTCCATGCCGTTATCGTCTTTGATGGCAAATTTATTTGTTACAAACCGTCCAGCACTAGTGACACGCTGTTGTCCGTCCAAAATTTCTAGTTCGTCATCGCTGACTTTGTTGAAATAAATTAAGCCCAGTGGATAGCCTTTTAGCAGCGAATCAATCACCGCCACCTCTTTTTTGCCACCGTCGGATGCATAAATATAGTTGCGCTGATACTCCGGCTGGATGGTTAATTTACCAGACAAGCCAAACAAACCCTTGCCTTCAAGTTCATTATAAACAAAGCCTTCGCAAATATCTTTGATAGTAATATCAGTTCTAAGCGTCGTTTTCATTTTGTTATTTTCCTGTGTTTAATAAGTACACGTTGATAGACTTTTTCTAATAAACCATCACGAACAATAACTCCACTGGCATTCAAATCATAAGTTCCTTTTTTCCCGAATTTATCTAAATACGCTTGCTTGCATTCTTCGGTTGTATAAACTTTTGTCTTATATTTATATAGATCAATATTTTCACACATTCCGACAATCTCAAATTGGTCGGGGGAGTATTTATTGAGAAAGGTAATAGGTACACCCATTACCCCGTCATAATCACTCGGGATGGCGTTGGTAAATGGTACTTCGATGGCGTGGTAGTTGTCATAGTTATCATAAGATTTTTTCCCCTTGATTCCCTTATGTTTACTGTATTTCAAATTATCCGCCATTGTCATTAACGGTAATGGTTGATGTCGCCTTCCGTGGTCAAGATTGGTAAACCAACAGACTCCAGGTACGCGATTTACCTTTTCGCCATTTTGCTCGCGTTTAAATTTATATGTATCTGCGTAAACAAAATCGGCAGATACTTTGAAGTACATTCCTTTATTAAAATTCGTTGCTCCCAACCAGATTCTGTCCTGTTTTAGCAATGGGAACAATTCTTTGTAGGTAATCGAATTAATATTGCCAATTATTACAAATTGCTTGTCTGCTTGAACTATCCACGCTAAAAACTCACGAAACAGCGAAAAAGGCGGATTAGTAATTATGATGTCGGCTTCATCACGTAGTTTTTTTATCTCATGACTTCTGAAATCACCGTCGCCTTCCAGGTAATGCCACTCTAAGTCATTTACATCAATTTTCCCATCACCAGATTTGTCTTTTGTCAGTGTGAAAATTTTTCCATTTTTCACAGTTTTGTTTTCGTCATATTGGGGATCGTTTTTTTCAAAGAGAGTTGGTTGGTAATCACCTTTATAGATTTTGCTTTCCACCGCATAGCTTGTGCTGATGAGTTTTTTCAATCCAAACCTTTCAAAATTCTGGGCAAAAAACTTGGTAAAGTTGCTCCATTCAGGATCATCGCAAGGTAATAGTATTGTTTTCCCACGAAACACATCAGGGTTGTATTCTAAATATGCCGTGATTTCTTTTTCAATATCGTGATACTGGGTGTAGAACTCATCGTTTTTCGCATTTTTAGCATTTGAGAGATTAATGTTTGCCATAAATTACCTTGTCACGAAACTGGTCTTTATAATGGCGCATTTCTGCCACTTGCTGCCTTGCTTTCTGTAGATCACTCGTTTAGTTAATTGTTCTACAATAATTATAAGGTTGGCGAAGTTCGCCAACTTCTGCATGCATGGGTAAAACTTAAATGTTTCTATATCTAATAGGATTATGGCCACATTTTCCAACCGAAAACCCAACATATTCATCTCTAATATCATGTGCTACGCTTCCCTCGAATTCCCAACGTTTGGGGTATCTCAAAACATCTGAATCTGGACGTGTGCGATATTTTAGCGTTCCTACAGGATACCAATTTTCTATTTTATATACTTCATGAACAATCCCAAGAGCAACGCACATCGCGTATTCTGCTTTCTCCCTCCGCTTACCTACGCACCAACATCCTCGAGTCATCTCGTAAAGTTCGAGTGTATTCATATCACTACGGTACATCTTGGTTATTGTGAATAAGATTGCTTTATGTCTTACATCAACATGTTTTGCAGTTAACATAATTATGACCTCATTTTCTTTCTCATCTGGTTCAAGAGTATATAATTCTCTTAAATTTGAATCATCCAGCACATGCGGCGCTTCTTCTATTGTCATAGTGTTTTTGTCCTTTTATAAACATAACCGAGTATTTTAGCAACTTCGCTCATAATCATATGGGATCTGTCCCTCCCTGCTTCATAAGATTCAATCCTAACGACTCTAATTCGTTGATCTATACCCCCGCATGAGGTTAGCCATCTACTGCAAGGGTTGCAGTCCATTTTATTATAATTTCATCCCTGCCCGCGTGGGTAAAACTGGCATTTCTTCACTGTTATCTCACTGTTATCTCACTGTTAAATCACTGTTATCTC
>CAZILY010000169.1:0-3763 GCA_964540175.1 uncultured Pelolinea sp.
TCTATAAAAAAGGATTGTTCTTTTTTTCCTCTCCAACTGTGCTAGATCGCCCATGGCCTGGGTAGAGTCGTGTTTCATCTGGAAGTGTAAGTATTTTTTGTGAAATACTTTTCATCAGATCGGGAGTACTACTGATTGCCAGATCAGTCCTTCCAATTCCATGGTGGAAGATTAGGTCACCACAGAATGCGATATTGTCCTGTGCGTTATAGAAAGTCACATGCCCGGGTGTGTGCCCTGGTGTATGGAGAACTGTGAACTCTGTGGTGCCGATTTTCAGTATATCGTTATCTGAAAGTAATTTTGTAGGGGGAGGGCCTGGGTCAAAGTCAAAACCGAAGTCCCGCGCGCTGCCGCCTATCTTCCAAAGGTTGACAGCATCTTTATGCATCACCGCTTGAATTTCTCCTTCATAATGATTCAAGAACCAGCGAACACCTCCGATATGGTCGAAATGTGCGTGAGTGATCCAAATCTCTCTAAAGCATAAATTATTCTTCTCGATATGTTGAAAGATTTTTCTACTGGGAGCTGCTGGATCTATCAGTACTGCTTCTTTACTTGTTTTGTCTGAGAGTAGATAGGTGTTGTTTTCAATGGGACCAAGAATAAAAGTGTTGATTACCAACGACATATATATATCACCTCTATTATTATTTTGAATATTTTTGAATGAAATTTAATGCGGCGTTAAAAACGATTTCCCGTTCAATATCTTCTGTGATTACATGACCGCTATTTTTCAGAGTAAGCAACTCAAAATGATTTGAGAGTATTTTGTGGCGGTATTTTTCTGCATGTATTGGTGGGGCAGTATTATCTTTTTTAGAATTGATTAACAAAACTGGAATACGAATCTGATCAATTGACCTGTGCAATGTTTCAACCAGGTCATACAACTCGGCGATTGACCGCATGGGGTACATGGGGTAATCCACATGTTTGTTTGATGCCTTTTGGTCAGCTGTGTCACTCCCCTCTTTTTTAATAAAAGGCGTGAAAAGACTGAGCTGTTTAGCAAACTTGGCTCGCCAATCATCTGAAATTGTGTATGGTGTAGACATTGCGATTACCCCATTGATGTCGTTCCTGGATGCAGCCATAAGCGCAAGAATTCCTCCCAAAGATAATCCCGCGACGAAAATTTTATTGCAGGAACCAGATAACAGATTAATGCCATCCTCAACTGTGATGAGCCAATCTCTCCATTTTGTGCGTACCATATCTGATATTTGAGAGGCATGCCCTGCGAGGCGAACACCGATTGCTGTAATCTTGTTTTCTTTCAGGTAATCCCCCATTAACCGCATTTCTTTTGGAGTACCAGTGAATCCATGCACCAGGACACATCCGGTTTTTCCTCCAGGTAAGAAGAAGGGCTCTGCAGTTGGAATTGTCAATTTTTTCATAGTTTTCCTTACTTATAGAATTCTTAATTCTCGATTGAGAGAGGTAAGTGTAATCAATTTGTCATTGGAAACAACCACGTCATCTTCAATGCGTACACCGCCTTTGCCTGGGAGATAAATACCAGGTTCAATTGTAAAAGTCATCCCAGATATAATTTTGGTGGAATTTTCCGTAGCGATATACGGCTCTTCATGGGCTTCAAGCCCAATCCCATGACCCGTCCTGTGGATGAAGAAGTTGTCATACCCTTCCTTTTGTATAACATTTCTAGCCGCGAAATCTATTCTCTCGGAAATGAAGTTTGAAGGTAGCGTTTGACGTGCTGCATCATTGGCTTGCTTAACAATTTCATATATCCTCATAAGTTCATCATCCACACTGCCTAAAGCAAATGTGCGGGTGATATCTGATATGTATCCGTTTTTTCGCGCTCCCCAATCGATCATAACAAGATCACCTTCCTGGAGCTTTCGGCAACTGGGAACAGCATGCGGGTTAGCGCTATTTGGACCGGAAGCAATAATTGGAGCAAAGGGGAGTTCTGGTTCTGAACCATTTCTTAATAGATTAACCACTAATTCATTTTGAACTTCTTGCTCAGTTATTCCAGCTTTAATGAAAGGAAGTGTGTTTTTTAATGCAGTTTCAGCAATTTGTATCGCTTGACGAATTGAATTGATCTCTTCATTATCCTTAACTGTGCGCAGAGTGTTGAAAATGTGTGCAGCCGAAGTAATCCGAATTTCAGCTGAAGCGCGTTGCAAGAGATTGATTTCAAGAAAGCGCATTGCTGTTGGTTCCACACCAATTATCGATTGATGCCCATTAAAATAATTCAAGGCTTTTTTAAAGGCGTCTCCCCAGGTAGATGGATTTTCAGTGTACGCAAATGGCGTAATGTCGAAAGCAGCATTGGCTACTTTCTTGTGTTCAAATTCAGGGAAGATGAAAGCAGGCGCTTTCTCTTTTCCAACTAAAAGGACAGCGGGTCGTTCGGATTTGTGGAAATGTAATCCCGAAAAATATGCAAGGTTCCGACCAGCATTTATTGCAATCAAATCAATTTGATCGTTTTCAATTTGTTGAATGAGCTTTTCAATTCTTTTATTAATCATCGACTCTCCAGTGTTCGAAAAACGGTTTACAGAGGTTGTTTCAGTAGGCATCGCACAAACCCTAACAAGATTTGCAAGAGATGATCTAACCTAACTCAAATGCTATATCTTAAAACTGCAATCTAAAAGATTTATTAAGTTTTCAGAATGTGATTCATCCAACATCTTTCGCAATTTAAATTCCTTCCGCAAAGATCATGTTCGCGATTTCAAAGCCAATCGTAACTGGCTTTTCTTTAATTTTGATCTGGATGGTTTTATTAAAAGATAAAACTTCCTGAATATTCGCAATGTTTCCGGGTAGGACAAGGCTTTTTTCTAAAAATCTCATTGTTTCAGGTTGATCTTCTAACCATTCATGAATTCTTTTAATTACACAGGTGTCCCCTTTAGTAAAAGAAGTTAATGTCTGCCAATTATTGGAGATAGACTCTTGTCCGGGCATAGGATTACCGTGCGGGCAAGCAAGTGGATCTTCAAAGGTGGCTGCAAGTCGGTCTTCCACATCTTTAGAAATGGAATGTTCAAGCTTATCTGCTTCAGAATGCAGTTCTGACCATGGAATATCTAATACTCTGGAAAGCAGCCATTCAGTCAACATATGACGGCGGATTACTGATTGAGCTGCCTCGCTTCCGGCAGGAGTGAGGTGAATATGCTTGCTTTTATCAATTGAAATCCAATTATCTCGAAGCATGCGTTTTAATGTAACTGTAACTGTGGGATGGGATACTTCCAGTAATTCCGCCAACCGTGCACCGATGACCTTTTCTCCGTCTCGGTCTAATGTGTAAATCACACCTAAATAATCTTCAATTGTAGGAGTTGGTTTCTGTATCATTTTAATTACATCATTAATTTATTTATTAGTCATTACTAATTATACGATTAAGCATTGTTAATTAATTGGAATGTGGACGAATATCGAATTTTTGATTTATTTTTTAAAAATGAAAATAAGAGAAATGTTTCCAGAAGAGTATAATTTTAACACTTAATATTCATTTATCAGGAGCTTTTATGATCTTAATCAAAAACAAAGATGAAATACAAGGTTTACGTGCTTCTGGAAGAATCGTTGCGGAAACGTTCGCTGTCATAAAAGATATGATTAAGCCAGGTGTAGTATTGAAGGATATTGACCATGTGGCGGAGGAATATATCCTTCAGCAAGGAGCGGAAACTTTATATAAAGGGATTCGCCAACGGCCACGTCAACGTCCATTTCCAGGAGTAAT
>CAZILY010000170.1:0-3745 GCA_964540175.1 uncultured Pelolinea sp.
CCTAACATCATGCTTGATGGTGTATTTGCTAACCTTGTTGATGAGCGAAATCCGGGGCCGATGAATGGCGCTGCTTCTTCCGGCGTAGCCATGATGAGGGCTGACGAGAGCAGGTAGGGCAGGTGGCTGGTTGAAGCCAGAAGACGGTCATGAGTCGCGGCATCGAGCCAGATAGGATGCGCGCCAAGAATCTCAGTGATCTGTAAAGCTGCGCTGCGGGCATTGGGGCTTGTTCGGGAGAGGGGGGTGAGTACGAAGGGCGCATCAAGAAACAATGAGCGCTCAGCATTTATTAATGAAAGATGTTCACGCCCACAGATGGTGTGACCGCCAATGGGATCAAAATTATCAGGCAAAGTTTCTAACGCGGCGAGGACTGTTCGTTTGGAGGACCCAATGTCAAGTACGATACAGGGATGTTGAATATAGTCAGGCAATCGGTTCAGCCAGTTCACGATGGCTGGGACAGGGCATGCCAAGATGACAAGATTGACTTCAGCCAGGATTTCAACAGGGTCACTGCTAGCAGTATGAACGATCTCTAGATCATGGGCAAGCTCAAGGGTAGGCAGATGGATGTCAAGAGCACTTAAATAATGGCATTGTTCTTTCAAAGAAAGCGCAATGGAACCACCCATTAAGCCTAATCCAATGATGGCAATATTGGCATCGTCAAGTGAAAAACCAGATTTATTCACTAACTGTCTCTCCCATAGGTTGAGTGTGTTCAGCAGGAACCAGGCAGCGGCCAACTGCTTCAGCAACCGCTCTGATTTTTTTTACCATATCAGAAAAATTTTCAGGAGTAAGCGACTGCTTACCATCGGATAATGCATGAGGTGGATCTTGGTGCACTTCGACAATGATGCCATCAGCTCCAGCGGCAATTGCTGCTTTAGCAACCGCTGTTACGTAATTAGCATGACCAGTAGCGTGGCTGGGGTCAAGTATCACTGGTAAGTGAGTGAGAGATTTTAGAACCGGGATGGCGTTGATATCGGTGGTATTACGAGTTGCGGTCTCAAAGGTGCGGATACCGCGCTCGCATAAAACTACCCTATTGTTGCCTCCTGCGAGAATGTACTCGGCTGACATAAGCAGGTCCTCGATCTTGGCGCTCATGCCGCGCTTCAACAACACGGGGATATTGGTTTTACTGACTGCGCGCAACAAGTCATAATTTTGCATGTTGCGGGTACCTATCTGAAGCATATCCACATATTTTGACATTAACGGTATTTGTGAAACTGCCATCACTTCAACAACGATAGGCAGACCAGTCAATTCACTGGCTTCAGCTATTAATTCAAGTCCTTCTTCTCCCAGTCCCTGGAAGGAGTAGGGGGATCTACGCGGTTTGAAGATACCACCGCGCAGCGCATTTGCCCCTGCTTCTTTGACCGCCTGTGCAATTTCAATAATCTGAGAGCGAGATTCTACAGAACATGGCCCTGCGATGATCGGGATTTCCGCACCACCAATGACGAAACCATCTAGTGGAAAGACCGAGTTTTCAGGGTGAAATTGAAGAGAAGCCAGCTTGTAAGGTCGTGAAATGCGTTGAACCGCCTGTACATTTGGAAGAGATTCGAAGATGTGTGTAGACACTTTGTGGCTATCGCCAACCGCTCCGATTATTGTTTGTTCGGCACCGATACTTGTATGGGCAATCAGGTTGTTTTTTTCGATATATTTAATAACATTTTCTACTTGTTCTCTGGTTGCTCCTGGTTTCATAATAATCATCATGTGGACTCTCCTTCGGATTTTTGGGGTTTGATGCGGATAGCGAGATCCGGCCTTAAATATTTTGCGTCATGCAGATAAACGTGCTGAATGGCACCCTGCGCCCGGGTTGTATTCCAATGAATCAGAACACGGATGCACCGCAGTAAAGTATCAGGAACAGGGATTTCCCGCGTGCAGATCATTGGGACTTTGTCCCAGCCAATTTGCCGTGCAGCTGACGCGGGAAAGGCGGAATTGACATCCTCAGTTGTTGTGAAGATGGCACTGGCGATATCTTCTGTTTTTAATTCGGGATTGTAAACAAAGATAGTTTCCAGTAATTCACGGGTTGCTGAAAGAATGTTTTCTTTCGAGTCAGTTTTTATTGTAGTTGCACCGCGTATTCCGCGAATGGCCATGATACCTCCAAAAAAAAAGAGAGCGAGCCGTTTGGCTCGCTCTTTGATATGCAGGATTAATACTATTTCCTACCGCTTAAGCATCACCAACGGCAACCGTATATGGAAGCCGGAAAAATAGTAGCTAAAATAGAAGCGGTAAGACTGATTCATATTAGGCGCTATTATATATCAACAAGTTTGGTATGTCAAACCTCAAATAGAGGGTAAGAGCCCAGTATGCGCATCATGAGCGCATATTCGTTCAGATGGTCAAGTGCATTCCTGGCAGGTTCCTTTCCAACTGCACCAATAAAGTCGACATAAAATAAATATTCCCAGGGTTTTCCCGCCAATGGGCGCGACTCGATCTTGGTAAGATCAATATCCCGCAGGGCAAACACACTTAGAGCTTTGAATAATGCTCCTGGTTGATTTTTGAGCGTGAATACAATTGAAGTTTTGGCTTTGTCTCCCGGCATCTTTGATCTGGGCGAAATTTCAAGAAAGCGGGTGAAATTTTCCGGGTTGTCCTCGATACTCTCCTTCAGTATCTGCATCTTATAAATCTTAGCTGCTCTTTTTGAGGCAATTGCTGCGGTTGTCTTTTCACCGCTGGATTTGAGCATCTTAACGCTGCCTGCTGTGTCATAGGCCGGTTCTGCTTTTAATCCTATTTTGCGGAGATATCCGGCGCATTGTCCCAATGCCTGCGGGTGGCTGATAACAAGTTTTATTTGAGAAAGCTCAGCATCTGGAAACCCTATTAGGCAATGCCGCACGCGCAAGAAATATTCTCCTATGACATGAAGCTCATGACGAAGGAGTAAATCGTAGTTTTGATGAATACTGCCTGCTAATGAATTTTCAATCGGGATTAACCCAGATTCACATGTTCCTGATGAAACTGCAATAAAAACATCATCAAATGACTTCTGTGGCACCATTTCCGGGTTATCAAAATATTTGTAACCTGCTTCTTCACTGTATGCACCCGGCTCACCCTGAAAAGCAACTTTCATCTTGGCCTCCTATATTTTGCCTGCCCAATTTAGAATTGCCCTAAATCCCGTTTCTACATTTGTGTCCGATGCGGCGATTGTCATACGGACAAATCCTTCGCCCTGCTCCCCAAACGCTGCGCCGGGAGTAAGGCCAACACCAACCTCATTCAGGATTTGTGTGCAGATTTCCTGAGATGGTATTTTTAGTGCGCGAAAATCGAGAAAAAAATAAAAGGCGCCTTGCGGCGGTATCACACGGACGGGTGAATCCCCATATTCACGATAAACTCGCATAACAAGCTCACGGCGGCGGGCATAGGCTGAGCGCATTTCTTCTGCGCTGGTTTGTACACCCTCATCCCCCAGGGCGAACGCAGCCGCCTTTTGTATGAAAGGCGCCACACAGGTAATCGAATTTTGCCCTGCTTTGAGTGCGTTTTCAATCACCTGTTGCGGTGCAGCCAGATAACCCACGCGCCATCCTGTCATGGCATAAGTTTTGGATAAGCTGTTGACCAAGATTGTGTGGTTTTTTGCTCCCGAAATTGCGATTGCGGAAACTGGTTTTTCTTTGTAATACAGATTCTCGTACACCTCGTCACTGACTACCCACAA
>CAZILY010000171.1:0-3637 GCA_964540175.1 uncultured Pelolinea sp.
AGATTTGCATAGGTCACAAAGAATGAATACGTATTCCATAATGTCAACGTGAAATTCCGCAGCACTTCTGAGACAAGGCCAGCAGAAAAACGCCGCTCCTGTCCAGGTGGGCTAGCCGTGTAAAGATACCAGCGCATTGCATCTGCACCCTGCGCGTTGAGAACTTCCCAGGGGTCGACTACATTACCTTTCGATTTAGACATCTTTTGTCCATCCGCATCTAGTATTAAACCAAGGCAAATGACATTTTTAAATGCGGGTTTCTCAAATAAAAGAGAAGAAATCGCATGCAGTGAATAAAACCAACCACGAGTTTGATCAACCGCCTCACAAATATAATCAGCCGGAAACTGTTTCTTAAATGAAACTTCATTTTCGAATGGATAATGCCATTGAGCAACAGGCATTGAACCGGAATCAAACCATACGTCAATCAATTCTGGTACACGATGCATCCGTTCCCCACACTTACTACAGAGGAATTCAACCTCGTCCACATAAGGACGATGTAAATCTAATCCGGTGAGATCTTTACCAGTTTTTTCAGATAATTCACCCACTGACCCGATACATTCCTGGTGACCACAAACTAAGCATTCCCATACCGGTAATGGAGTTCCCCAATACCGTTCCCTCCCAAGCGCCCAATCCACGTTGTTCTTGAGCCAGTTCCCAAATCTTCCGTCCTTAATATGATTGGGGTACCAATTTATCTCCTGGTTCAACGAAACTAATTTTTCCTTCAGTTTACTTGTGCGAATATACCAGGTTTGGCGGGCATAATAAAGCAATGGAGTAGAACATCGCCAACAGAAGGGGTAAGTATGTGTATAATCTTCCGATTTATAAAGTAATCCTCTGTTCTTAAGATCTTCGATAATATATGGATCTGCATCTTTCACAAATTTTCCAGACCAAGGCCTAATTTCTTGTACAAACGTACCGTTAGGGGCAACCGTCATTAAAACCGGGAGGTCTTCTTCATGCGACACTTTCATATCATCTTCACCGAATGCAGGGGCAATATGTACCATGCCTGTCCCTTCATCAACAGTCACGAAATCACCGAACACAACACGATGCGCAGGTTTATCAGGAGGAAGAAACGTATAAAGAGGTTGGTATTGTTTGCCCTTTAATTGTTTTCCTTTTAAAACTTCTATTATTTCAACCCTTTCATCACCAAACACCTTTTCAATTAGCGATTCCGCTAAAATAAGTTTTTCCGTTCCCTCTGCTGCCCCATTTTTAATTTCCCGCTTAACAACCGCGTAATTAATATCTGGATGAACGGCAACAGCAACATTTCCCGGTAATGTCCAGGGGGTCGTCGTCCAAACAAGAAGAGAAGTACTGGGGTCTTCGACAAGAGGCATTCTTACGAAAACCGAAGGTTCAGTCACATCTTTATATCCTAATGCTACCTCATGGTCAGACAACGGTGTCCCACAGCGAGGGCAGTAAGGAACAACTTTGAACCCTTGATAAAGCAGCCCTTTATCCCACATACTCTTCAGAATCCACCACACGGATTCAATATATGAGTTTTTATAAGTAACATACGCAGTTTCAAAATCTACCCAATATGCGATCCGCTCAGTGAGCTTCTCCCATTCCCGAATATTTGCAAAAGCAGAATCACGACAAAGATGATTAAATTCCGCGATTCCAAATTCTTCAATCTGTTGCTTATTTTTAAAACCTAATTTCTTCTCTACTTCAATCTCAACTGGCAAACCATGAGTATCCCACCCCCCTCGTCGGGAAACATGAAAACCCTGCATTGTTTTATATCTAGGAAATATGTCTTTAAAGGCGCGTGCAAGCACATGATGAACGCCAGGTATACCATTTGCGGTCGGGGGGCCTTCATAAAATACGTATTCAGGGTCACCCTCACGATTATTTGTTGAAGCATGGAAAATATCTTCCTTTTTCCAAAATTCTAGTATGGATAATTCCATTGCGTTCACGTTCAATTTTGATGATACTGGTTTAAACATCCGGCCTCCAAAATTTAATTAAAAAACCGCCCCATCAGGGACGAGAATTTTCCCGCGGTACCACCCCGGTTTCCGATTAACGGACTCTTTGCATAAGCATTGAATGCTTTATCAGCGATAACGGGCAGAATCTCCGGTTTCCTTAATCACCATTACTGATTTTCAGGTCACAGCTCGAGAGTGATTTTCAATTAACTTTCATCTGTGCTTGCACCATCCACAGGTCGCTGTCAAAAACAATTAATTTACTCTTCTCTGTCTTAGCTTTTCAGTAAAAAATTATCTCATATTCCTAATAAAAAATCAACATTTACGATACTACACCATAAAACAATGGCAGTGATTCACAAGGTGTATCGGACCAACCAACACATTCTTTTAATCTGATCTCAGCCTCTTTCGTTTTTTCAGAATTATTAGAAAGGATGGTGAACAACACATCATCTTTGTTAATTTGATCACCCACTTTTTTATGAACGAGGATACCCACCGATAGGTCAATCGAATCAGTCTTTTTCGCCCTTCCTGCTCCAAGGTTTACTGCCGTCTCTCCAACTGTTCGGGCATGTATCTGTGAAATATAACCGGCACGGTCTGCTTTTACCTCATACCTAATAGATGCTTCTGGTAATTTCTTCAAATCATCAATGAAGGACACATCACCACCTTGGGCAATTACTAATTCGCGAAACTTATTCCATGCAGATTTATTTTCTAATGTGGTTTTGGCAAGAACTTTTGCTGCTTTTAAATCTTTCGCTTTCTTACCTAAAACCAGCATATGGCTGGCGATCACCAAGCAATGTTCAATAAAATCACTCGGACCCTCATTATTCAAAGTGTTAACCGCTTCTTTTAATTCAATTGCATTACCTACTGCTTCCCCAAGTGGCTGGTTCATATCTGAAATCACCGCTCGTACTTCTCGACCAGTTAATTTGCCGATGGCAACCATCATTTTCGCGAGCAGTTTTGCTTCTTCTGCACTCTTCATAAAAGCGCCATTTCCTGCTTTTACATCTAAAACAATAGCATGGGCACCAGCAGCAATCTTTTTACTCATCACAGAAGATGCGATCAATGGTAGTGAAGGTACAGTTCCAGTAACATCTCTTAATGCATATAACTTCCCATCCGCAGGTGCTAAATCAGCAGATTGCCCTGTAAGTACAATATTTAATTCTTTTAATTGGACCAGGAATTCTTCTTTCGAAAGATCAACACGATACCCAGGGATTGATTCCATTTTATCCAATGTTCCACCGCTAAATCCCAAACCGCGCCCGGACATCTTGCCTACGGGTAATCCACAAGCCGCAACAATCGGTCCAACCACCAAGGTTGTTTTATCGCCAACCCCACCAGTGGAATGCTTGTCCACAACAATCGGCGCAATAGATGATAAATCCAACACTTCTCCAGAATTAGCCATGGCAAGCGTAAGGTCTGTCGTTTCCTGGTCAGTCATCCCATTTAACAACACAGCCATTGCCCATGCGGATACTTGATAATCAGATATATCTCCGTTTGCTAATCCGTGAATAAAGAAATCTATTTCATCTTTTGAAAGTTCTTTTTTATCCCGTTTTTTGATGATGATATCAACTGCTCGCATAATTCACCTCAAATATATT
>CAZILY010000172.1:0-3604 GCA_964540175.1 uncultured Pelolinea sp.
GAAACTTCGCCTGCTTTTCCCCCTGCGCGAAGCGCTTAGTTCAACTACATTTATCCATAAGTAGGGTTGTAGTTAATAATTGATAAAACTTCATGCCGTTATTGAGTATAGTATGAGGTTTTATCTGTCTTTATATGCTTACAAATCTGATATCAATATAATTTTCATTTTTGCAGATATCTATCAATAGGCACCCTTTAATACTGTTTTCCGGTCGATATTGCCACTGGGTTAACGAAGGCTAACTCCCCAATCTACTCGTCAACCCTTCTTTTATTAGCAGTACATTGCAAGTCCCAAATACAGGTTTGGTCTATAATTATTTCAAATGATCTGAAACTGCCCAAAGTGGATGGGTTGGAAGTGCTGCGCAGGATCAAATCGGACCCGAAATTAAAGCATATTCCCGTGGTGATGCTCACTTCTTCATCAGAAGACAAAAACATCCTGGAAAGCTATAATTTGGATGTCAACAGCTACATAGTTAAACCGGTTGATTTCAAACAGTTCTCTAAATCGATTCGACAGATCGGGATGTATTGGCTGCTGCTGAATGAGAAGCCAATACAAATATAATTTTCTGCAATTAAGCAGGTTGTTCATAATTAGAATTTTTTTAGATAAAGAGAGCTGAATATGTCCGAACCATTAAATGTGTTGATTCTGGAAGATGTGCCTGCAGATGCAGAGTTGATAATTTATGAATTGCGCAAATTTGGCGATAAGCCCGACTGCCAGGTAGTAGACAATAAAAAAGATTATCTCCATTATCTGAAACCAACGCTTGATATTATCCTATCTGATTTTTCACTTCCACAATTTACCGGACTTGAAGCGCTGCGGCTGCGAAACGAGAGCGGCTATAATATCCCCTTCATCATTGTCTCAGGTGAGATCGGTGAGGACCTTGCTGTAGAGTGTATGCGTGAAGGCGCTCAGGATTACCTTTTTAAGGACCGCATGGGGCGATTGGGTCAGGCTATTCGGCAAGCGTTGGAGAAAAAGAGTCTTCGGGATGAGAAAAGGCAATCGGATCAAATCCTGCAAGAGAGCGAGCAATTCCAAAAGACCATTTTTGAGACCACAGTGATGCCAACTGGCATCATTGAGGAAGATACTACCATCTCGATGGTTAACAGAGCCTTTGAAGATTTATCTGGCTACTCCAAAGAGGAGATTGAGGGCAAGAAAAGGTGGACGGAGTTTGTTGGGGCAGACGATCTGAAGAGGATGAAAGAATATCATCAGCAGCGAAGGAACGATCCAGATTCTGTTTTAACGGAATACGAATTCCAATTCATCAACAGAGAGGGTGTTATCAGAAATATCCTTCTCAATGTGAACACGATTCCGGGCACAAAGAGAAGCGTGGCTTCCTTTCTCGACTTCACTGAGAGAAAGCAGGCTGAAGAATCGCTCCTGGAAAATCAAAAACGCTACAAACAAGCGCAGGCAATGGGGCATGCTGGGAACTGGGAATATGATCCCGAAACAACAAACTTCTGGGCTTCGGATGAATCCAAAAGGATTTATGGTTTTAGATTGGATAGCGAAAGTTTTACGGCAGAGAAGGTGGAAAGCTGCATTCCAGAAAGAGAACGCGTACATCAGGCGTTAATTGATCTGATAGAACACGATAAAACATACGATTTGGTGTTTGATATCAATACTTTTGATAAAGGGATCCAGAAAACTATTCATTCATTAGCTGAGGTAAAAAGAGATACTCAGGGAAAAGCAGTAAAAATAACTGGTGTTATCAGTGATGTAACAGAACAAAAGAGAGGGGAACAAGCTCTACGGGAATCAGAAACAAAACATAGAACATATATTGAGCATGCCCCACTTGGAATATTCATCGTTGATGGCAAAGGCAGATATATTGGTGTCAATCCGGGAGCATGCAAGTTATTGGGTTACCCACGGGATGAACTATTAAAACTTTCTATTCCTGATATAGCAGTTCGTAAAGAAGATGCCGAGAGTTTAGGACGCCTAAAGAAAGAAAAAATAGTGAGTTTCGAATCTCAATTAAAGAAAAAAGATGGTTCTGTTGTTGATGTCAGGGTAGATGCTGTCTCCATACCTGGCGATCAATTTATTGCCTTCTGTACTGACATAACCGAGAGCAAAGAATTTACACATAAAATACAACGCGAACGGGATAAGGCACAGAACTATTTGGATATCGCCGGGGTGATTATTTTGGTGCTCAATGAGAATGCGGAGATCTCCCACATCAATCAGAAAGGTTGCCAGATCCTGGGTTATCAAGAAAATGAACTGAAAGGACTGAATTGGTTCGACACCTGCCTGCCAGAACGATATAGAAAAGAAGTGAAAGGGGTTTTTAAGGGAATAGTGGCGGGCGGAGATGAAATGGTCGAATTTTTCGAAAACCCGATTTTAACCAAATCTGGAGAGGAAAGGACCATCGCTTGGCATAATACGGTTCTTTGGGATGAAAAAGGGCACAATATTGGCGCATTAAGTTCCGGAGAGGATATCACCGAACGGATACATTCGGAAGAAGAAATCAAGAGTTTGTCAAAGTTTACCGATGAGAATCCCAATCCAATTCTGCGTTTCTCTAAAGAGGGAAAGATCTTGTATGCTAGCAATAGCAGCGCAGCCCTGCTGAAAAAATGGGGTAGATCGATCGGAGAAAGTGTAACTTCAGATTGGAAAAAGAAGATCTCTACCTCTTTTACATCCAATGAAATCCATGAAGTTGAAGAGGTTTGCGAAAATAGATCCATTTCACTTATTCTGGCACCCATCAAGGAAATGGATTACGTTAATGCCTATGGAAGAGATGTCACTGAGAGGGTACGCTCTGAACATCTCCTGAAGGCACTCAATCAGGCTTCTGTGGCCATGGGGGCAGCACTTTCACAGCAAGGTATTTTCAACGCAGTTGCCAAAGAACTTAAACAGCTAGATATATCCTGCATGCTTTTTCCACTGGATGAAACGGGGACCAAACTGATAACAGCGTATATTGGTTATGAACCTGCAATAATAATGCCGCTTGAGAAGTTGGCGGGAATAACATTTAAAAAACACTCATTCTCAATCGATACTGTTGATATTTTCCAAAGAGTAATATGGGAGAAAGAAACAATTTTCGAAGATACTTCAGAGCAGACAGTGAAGCAGATTTATCACAATCAATCAAAAAAAACAATCACTTCAATACTTAATATCTTCCAGGATAAAAAGGTTATATCAATGCCGCTCATCATTGAAGATAAGGTTATTGGAACGTTTATGGTGCAGTCTACTACACTGACCCAGCGAGATATTCCGGCTACAATCGCCTTCGCCCATCAGCTCGCTGGTGCCTGGAATAAAGCGCAACTTGTGCAGGACTTGAGGAAAACTGTGGAAGGCACCATCCACACCATCGCAGCTACCGTTGAAGCGCGCGACCCCTATACTGCCGGCCACCAGATGCGCGTGACTGATCTGATTACTGCCATTGCCAGTGAAATGGGTCTAGACAGTGATCGAGTTGAAGGAATTAAAATGGCAGGAATCATCCATGATCTGGGCAAGATCAGTATCCCTGCTGAAATTCTCAGCAAACCGGGCAAGCTAAGTG
>CAZILY010000173.1:0-3582 GCA_964540175.1 uncultured Pelolinea sp.
ATTCCCCAGTGATTGTTTCATTGTTTCCAGGATGGATTCGATTATCTTTGTGCATTTATTCTGAGGAAAACCAAACTCATCCTGGATTGATTTGATTATCTCTGCTTTTCTAAAAACCATGGGCAAGATACCTCCTTTCAATATAAACAGGTTGCTCTGTTCATGTCTTTAGAAGCTAAGTACTTTTATAACTTAATTTTGTCAAGGGAATAAAGATGTTACAACCCATATTAGATGTATGTGTCAATTGGTGCTATTGCTGCAAATCCCACCTTCATCTGTTCATCTCAACCTGTGCCTCAGGTAGGTATACCGTTTCTCGGTTTTGTTGTTCTTGACGCCAATAGCCAGTGCCTTCCTTGAACCAATTATGACCACTAATCGCCTCCCCCTGGTAACAGCGGTATAAATCAAATTCCTCTGTAAAAGTATATAGTGCTGGGTCAGGACAGGAATGATAATAGCCGGGTATTCAGAACCTTGAGACTTGTGTACCGAAACTGCATAGGCCAGAACAATTTCATCCAGATCAGTGTAGTCGTAACTTACGTCCCTGCCATCAAAGACGATGATTACTTCCTGGTTCTCTCTATCTATTCGGGCTATTCTTCCGATATCGCCGTTGAAAACCTCCTTGTCGTAATTGTTTCTGATCTGCATAACCTTGTCGTTATTGCGGAAGCACCTGTTGCCCATGACTATTCCGCCTTCTCCCGGATTTAAAGCGTTTTGCAGTTCTCTGTTAAGATTTTCAGTACCCACTGTGCCCCTGTGCATGGGGCTGAGCACCTGTATGTCATCGACGGGATCAAGGCCAAAGCGGCGCGGTATTCGCTCTTTAGTAATCTCCAGGATAAGCTTAAGCGCTGCCTCTGGATCTTCCCGCTCTATGAAATAGAAATCTTCAAGCCTTTCTTTCGATGGTGTGACTGACGGAATCACTCCCTCGTTGATTTTATGGGCATTGACGATAATCAGACTTTCTTTTGCCTGACGAAAAATTTCCTTCAATTCGACGACAGGTACTTCATGGGATTCGATAATATCCTTGAGAACATTACCTGCTCCCACAGAGGGAAGCTGATTAACATCGCCCACCATGATGAATGTAGCGCCGGGCGAAATAGCCTTCAGCAAATGATGCATCAGGATTGTATCTATCATCGAAGCTTCATCGACGATCAGTATGTCGCAGCCCAAAGGATTATCCTCATTTTTCTGAAATCCTCCTTTCCCCATGCTGTACTCCAGCATACGATGTATTGTCTTTGCCTCGTATCCCGTGGTTTCGCTCATTCTTTTCGCAGCCCTGCCCGTAGGAGCTGCCAGCATGATATCGCCGGTGACCCCTGAAAAGATCTTGAGTATGGCGTTAATGATTGTTGTTTTGCCTGTACCGGGGCCACCGGTGATAATCATAACCTTCTTTTCAGCAGCGCATCTTATTGCATCTATCTGTTTTTCCGCCAGTGTGATTAAAAGCTCTTTCTGTACCCAGTCGATGGCCGTTTCTGTATCGATTTTCCGGATTGTTTTGGGAGCATTGAGCAATATTTTCAATCGGTCGGCGATACTGGTTTCGCAGAAGTGAAACTTGGCCAGATAGACGGCCTTATTGTTTTCTTTGCATTCTTCACAATCTTCGTTCAAATCTTCGATGACGATGTCTTTATTGACGGCAATGGCACCGAAGGCTGTGACGATAACATCCCGCTCGACCTCAAGTATTACCCGGCATTTCTCTATCAGCGGTTCATAGGGATAGTAGACGTGGCCCTCATCTGAAAGCTGATGTAAAACATAGAGGATGCCAGCCTCAGCCCTTAGCTCGGAATCCTTTGCATATCCCATCTTTTCAGCAATCCTGTCGGCAGTAACAAATCCAATGCCAAAGATGTCTCGTGCCAGGCGATAAGGGTTTTTCTGTACCATCGGGATAGATTCTTTTCCGTACTGCTTGAATATCTTTGTTGCGTAGCCTGAACTGACACCATGCGTTTGCAGGAATATCATGACTTCGCCTATCTCTTTCTGATCTTCCCATGCCTCTCTTATCATTTCGATACGCTTCGTACCTATGCCGTCAACTTCTGCCAGCTTTTCGATATCATCTTCTATGATATCGAGGGTCTTTTTCCCGAACCTGGCAACAACCCTCTTGGCCATGACAGGACCAATACCCTTGATGAGACCGGACCCGAGATATTTTTGGATCCCATATACCGATGCCGGAACAGTCGTGTTGTACTGAACAATCTTGAACTGTGTGCCGTAGACGGGATGATTGACCCATTCACCCTTCATTGTAATGATTTCACCCGCCATAGGAGATATCAGGTTGCCCACAACAGTCACAAGATCGCGTTGCCCATAGACCTTTACCTTGGCAATGGTGTACCCGTTTTCTTCATTGCTGTATGTGACTCGTTCGATTTGTCCCTGGAGATCAGAAAGCATGCCCTCTTCCTATTGTTTCAGGAGTCTGAAAAGCTTAGGATATACTATTCAATCAGTTCTTAGAATGCAAGGCATCAAGTTTTTGTGAAGAGTATTAAAGACTTCCGGCGTACAGTAATGAGATGATGATACGACGCATACTCTCACATACATGCAAGGTTACCATAGTTCTTCCTGTAACCACAATTGACAGATATTCTTGAACATGATAGTTCACAAAACATTATGATTAAAATATTGGTAACGTTCAAAAGTTGTGGCATCATGATATTTGAACCGATTCGATCCGGACATTAAAATAGCCTTTGATGCCAAGTTTTTCTTTCCAGTATTGTTCCCATTTATCCCGAGAGTACTGTCGGATCATGATCATTTTTGAAATATTGGTTACTGCTGTATCAGACCATCCCCACGCTATTCTCTTGAGACGACGACCAATTTCTCTGAATACTCTCTCCAGTAAAGAAGTTGTTTTGGGTGCGATCACCCCTGTCTCCAGCCAGATTTCTATGTTGGTAAATAGTTGACCGGAAAGTTTCTCAAGATAGGACGCACCATGCCTATACCCTTTTTCATAAAACGTATTTATCAGCTCCTTGATCTCTGTTTTACTGCTTTCATATTTGGATCTTACCGGGCCTTTGTCTTCTTCTTTGAGGATCTCAAAATCGCCTTCCGGCAGTTCTATTCCTATTAGCTGCTTGATCTTATCTGTTTCCGGCTGGCTATCTTTCTTCTTTAACCCATCTTCCCAAAGGGCGTGATAAAGTCCTCTGGGACCGTGCCAGGTGCAGCGTTGAGTTTCAGTCGCTTCAGCTAAAAAATCATCAAGCCCTGGCTCTCCATCGTAAACAAAGGGAATGTTATACGAGCCCGATCCCTTGATACGTTCTTTGATGATGCTTTCTATCTCAGGCCATGTGGTATTGGTAAAACATCCAAGAGGCCTTACCCTTCCCGCTTTCGTAATGCCAATAACGTTTCTGAGCTCTCCCTTGCGACCCTTGTACTGTTTGACTCCCGTACCATCAGCCATAATACCGGATAAATTCTCTACCGAAACCGACTCTTGGAATGTCTTGTCAATATCACTGCCAACGACGATATTGTGAATGCCACCCAAGG
>CAZILY010000174.1:0-3555 GCA_964540175.1 uncultured Pelolinea sp.
TGAGATAGATTTATGAAGTTTTTGTAAAGAAAATTATTCTTCTACACTTTATTGATAATACCGTTTTAGTACAGATAACGCGCGAAGAGTCACCCACTTACTGAGCTATCCTTTTTCCTTTATTTCTACCCAGGTTTTATTTTTATGGAAATGGAGGTTGTCAGCGTTCTGCTAAATTGGAGGTTTTCCCTGAGATAAGGAAGCGATAAGTCATGCTGTCTATATATGAAGAAACGTATTCATTCACCATTAGGATATCTGATACCGAGTGAATTTGAGTACAATTGGAATAGGCAGAACTTGATTGCCGAATTTTAATATAGCTCCCTGTTTCTAAGTTAAATATTTTGTATCAAGATAATCCAGGAGTATTGCGCAGATGAATGAGAAAAATAAGACTATTATTATGGGTTCAGACCATAATGGATTTAATTTAAAGAACTCTCTTAAGAAATACTTGATTGATAAAGGGTATTCTATTCAAGATATTGGCGTTTTTGATGAAAAACCAGTCTTGTATCCTGAAGTAGCAGTGCAATTATGTGGAGAGTTATTGAAGAAAGATCTGGATCGAGGAATATTAATTTGTGGAACGGGAGCCGGTATGGCAATTGTGGCAAATAAGGTTCCTGGAGTTCGGGCCGTATGCATTCATGATGCGTATACAGCTGAAAGAGCAAAAGCAAGTAATGATGCTCAGATAGCGACATTAGGGGCACAGATAGTATCTTTAGCGCTTGCAAAAAAACTAATTGATATTTGGTTGGAAAACGAATTCCAGGGTGGAAGGTCTTTGCCAAAGGTAGAGTTGATTAAAAAGTTAGATGATAAAAAGAAAATTAATTAATCAATTTTCAAAAATACAGTTGATATTAGAAAGAAAGGCAACCTGGCAAGTAGGTAACCTACTGTGCATTATCTGTGTGGAAAATTTTTATTAAAAACAAAATATTCTTTGGCTTTTGATCTACTTCAGGTTTGATGTGCAGGCAGCGCAGCGGGTAGCTTTGATTGGGATTTCCGTCAGGCAATATGGGCATGTTTTTGTTGTCACTTCAGCAGGTTTCTCGTCTTTCTTTTCCAGTTTGTTCATCTGGCGAACGAGAAAGAAGATGACCAGTGTGACGATCAGGAAGTCGATGATGGTATTGAAGAATAAACCAATATTCAAGGTTATCGAGCCTGCTTCCTGGGCTTGAGCCAGAGTGGCATGTTTCTCGCCGCTGATGGTGATAAATAGGTTGCTGAAATCAACATTTCCAAGCAGCAGGCCGATCGGGGGCATAAGAATATCATTGACTAGCGAAGTGATGATCTTTCCAAACGCGGCGCCTATGATTACACCGATAGCGAGATCAACTACATTCCCGCGTACAGCAAATTTTTTGAACTCTTTTAACATAATTGTCTCCTGATACTATTTCTTTTCCGCGATATAAATATCTGCTTCTATCATTTTATCCGCTTGATAAAAGTGGTGGGTGAAGTAAATATTTCCAGCGCTATCGATGGAGGGTTCACCGGCAAACTGAGAAAGGATTAGTTCGGGTGTACCCCACTCTCCATTTACACGGCGCGAGCGGAAAATTGCTGGTGTGCCGGAATATGTGCGTGTGAACCACAATTCATGCCCATCCGGTGAAAGCGCGGGACGAGAATCATCATCCAGGGAGTTGAGGTTGTCCAATTTGCTTGGCAGCCCCCATCTTTCCCCATCCCAACGGGTTTGCCAGAGATCATATCCGCTGCTGTGGTTCTTATCCGGCCGGTGATAAATAAGCGTGGACCCATCTGAGCTGAGATGCATTTCTCCGATCTGCAGATCCTGGTTTAGGTAGGTGCCTACATTGGTGATATTTGTCCAACGCGTATCATCCCACGCAGCTGTCCATATGTCAATATCGCGCAAGTTCCCTGCCCGGATCGAGCAGAACCAGAGCGTATTATCCTGAAAGAATGGGCAGCCGTCCAAAGCCAGGTTATTGCCTTGTGTCAGTACCATCCGTTCAGGTTCCTGCCACACATCATCAGCGACTTCTGAGCGGTAGATGCCGGTTACCTGATCATAGATTTGTTGTTCGGCAGGGATATTCGCTGAAGGTGTGTAGAAAAAGAACAGAGTGCGTCCGTCGGGCGTGATGAATGGGCTATCTTCCAGCCCGGCAGAAATGACCGCTCCATTGATAGGGTGCGGCGTTTTCCATTCATTAGAATGCAGGATTGGTGGATGATCGTCCTGCTCTGGAAGAACCTTTTCAATGTTGATCGGGTCATACCGTGAGGGGATTTCTTCGCGGTTATTGGTTGAGGGCAGATTGGATTGGCAAGCGGAATACAGAAACAGTATTGTTATCAGTATAAAAAAGCCCGCATTTTTTCTCATAATTATGCCAGTTGATTATGGGATGGAAACTTCTTCGGGTTTTTCTATGCGTTCAGCTGTCCCCCCACAGGACCAATTCCAGTCGTTGATCACCAGATTTGTAACCGGTGTATCCGGCAGAACATTAAGCACAGCCATCGGCTGACCGCAGGATGGTTCCACACCGGTGAATGCCCCGCTCACATATGGCACGTCCTGAACCCCAAAGGAATATGCCAGAACGTAATACTGCCCGGGATCGACATCCAAAGAGAAATAAGGGTGGGTATTCATGGTGGACACGGTAAAGAACATGTCACTATCTAGATCGAAAAGGATCACAGAAGCCGGAGAACCAGGTGGGTGATCGTCATATAAGTACGGCGGAGCGCTGCTCATATCCACGATCCCTGCTACATTCACCATTTTAATATTTGTCACGTTCAGCTGATGAGGAGGAATCGCATCTGTTGCAGCAGAGCCCAGACGCGCGATGTGCGGCATGATCCACACTGCGTGGTCACCGTCCGCGTCACCGTTATCCCGGACTGTTAGCAGGAACTGAACAGTTTGTCCTGACAAAGGATCGAGATTTGCATCCGCGTAGATGTAGCTTCCTCCGGGATCAACTTGTTTATTCCATTTGGCGCCTGGAACCTGAAGGATGGTATTGTTGGATGCTACATATTCCAGCGAGAAACTAACATCGCAATTGGAATAGCCCTCTGCGCAGGCAAGGACCGCTTGGAAGCGGTCACCGGGTTGTACAGAGAATGGCGGATATTTTCCGAAAATGGCATAAAAAACGCTGTCGTTCTGGGCGGGGATGGTCAGCAGACCGGGTTGATTAATGTGGATGTTTCCTTCGATCACGATTGTGTCAAAACGGTCTGCGTAACCACCGCTGATCTCTTCTAGATTTCCTGGGCAGGGCAGATATTCGCCGTTGTTGGACCAGGACGCGCTACAGGGTCGTTCGGAAAAATCAAGCGCGACTGTTCCAACTATGGGTGCAGGCAGTTCAAGTAGATTCCCGCTGTTTTCAGTTGGTTCAGGTGCTGGTAAATCCATGGATGATGCTGTTGGGACGATTGGATCAACTGGTTCCGGGGTGGGTTCCGTGGTTGAGCAGGATACTGTGGTTAATAATATTGCAATAAGGAATATCATTTTGGTTTTCATGGGTATTTTTT
>CAZILY010000175.1:0-3534 GCA_964540175.1 uncultured Pelolinea sp.
TCTCTCCAGATCCCAAAAATAATTGAGATTACCGTTTGAAAGAATAACAAAACGTACATTAAGTGATTGTGCATACCGGCGAGCCTGTTCCTTACCATCTAAAGGGTTTTTCTCTTCCCGTTTGGCTTCCAGCACTACAAAAGGAAACCCACGATCATCCAATAATAAGAAATCGACAAAACCACTTTTGGTACTTTCAAAATCCGCTCCAAAAGCATCCACGTCCTTTTGTGTAATTTTTGTATTGAGTTCAAGCTGGATATTTGCAGGTTTATTATCATGATCAAAAAACTGCCACCCCGCTTGTTCCAGCATTTTATTGATTTTGATACGTGCTTTTGCTTCTTTTGAATTTGTCATGAATTTTCTCCAAGAAGAAAATATTTGTGTGAATTACCTTATCATTTTATTTGAATACCATCTTAATGTCTAATTTTCTGTCTCCGGAATATAACAATCTTCTTGAGGAATTGATAATTTGGTTTTTCATAGTATTTGAAATAGTATTATTTTTCTTAAGGTTCAACCTTTGAATTTAGGTGATTTCATTGAATGGCATATTATGGATCATCTCTTGAATTTGTTGATCTTCTACAGGCTGGGAATAGAAGATTATCTTTTTCTCGCTTTCTTTTTGATCCTTCGTGATTTCCCAGTTCTTAATGATCTTTTTCTTGCTAATCGGTTCACGGATCTCTTTTTGCCGTATGTAACCGGTTATCTCTTCAAGATTTAATTGGTGTGTTTCCAAGATCAAGAATAAGTCGTAGAAATCCCTGAACCGGGCTCGATCACTCATTGCGCGTATCTTTTCCGCACAGATCTCACGAATGTCCATAACCCTGACAGGAAACTCAAGTCCCCAGACATTACGATAAGATAAGGTTTTTACCGGAAGTAATACATTCTGGTTAAAATCAATTTCTACTTTGATTGAGTTTGGATAATTGAGAGGGCCTGTGTAAAGCAGCCGCTCAATTTTAATCGTGGTTTTTGATTGGTATTGCTTCTTGATTTCAAGATTGTCCAAACTTGTCAGCACACCTTGGACTTCTTCGAGTGAAATAGACTTTTGTCCAGAAGAAAAGTCTAAATCTTCTGAGAAGCGATATTGCTCCAGATAGCAGTGATGAATAGCAGTACCACCTTTGAAAACCAATTTCTTACCCAAAGGAGAGTTGATTATCAACTGTAGAGTAAGCGCCAACATATAATCTTTTTCTGCAACCTGTAATGGATACTTAAGAGATTTCCGGTTAATAAGCTCTAATTGTTGGCGTGATAGCATTAATCTCCCTTTACTGTTTGGTATTTTTCAAAGTATTTATCGTAATAAAGGCGCCACTTGGAATTAAAGGTTTTATCATTATTTCTCATCCAATGGGTGCTTCGGTTATTAGAGATTGATTGAAAGAATTGTTCTGAGTTCATCCCAAGCAAGTCAAATACGAAGCCTAAAACCTTCATGGTTTTTAAAGAAGCTAAACTTGCGTATTGTAACAATTTATCAGTATCCAGGTCTTCTTGATAATTCTGTAACTTTTCAATTACAAGATCAATTACATATTTCCCCTTGCGGAAGTGGATCATGTCCACTAAAGCTTTCTCAGCAAAGGCAATCCTCGCTGACATATTTTCGATTTCTACAGTTTCCCAACCAGCAAACATCTTTTGTTGGGTTTTGATAAAGCGATATTGGATTGAATCAAGATCTGTCGCCTTATATTGTTTGAGCGATACGGATGTGAATTGGCTGGTGAGTTGATCAAACATTCCCCGGTAAGCTAATGCAGCCTCAAATGAAACATAGGATTCCTCTACTAAGAGGTTGGCTATCACATAGGGAGAAACGGATATAAATCCACGGCTGCTCAATTCAGCGATCACATATTGGCCGCGTTTTATGCGAATTAGCCAGCCGTTTTTCACCAATTGCTGGATTCGATTATGGGTTTGTTGGTAATCCCAGGTGTGCTTAGCCTCATCTTCTATTTGGCTAGCTGTAACTACTTTCCCATATCTAATGATCAATTTCTCAAGCAGATCAGCGTCTTTTGTTGCTAAAGTTGTTCTTTTCATATATAGTTATTAATTCGTATGAGTTAATAAGTATATACAAAATACACCAATAATGCTATTTTGTCAAGAAATCTTAGGCAAATCTTCCAAAAAAGAGGAATTTCCTGTTTATACAGTCAAAGTGTTAGACCCTTAAACCTACTATAATGTGTTTATGAACAATGATCCATTCTCAGGTTTGATAAGCATTGAAGAAGCTACTGAATTTTCTAATCTCTCAAAAAGACATATAAGGCTCTTATTGGAACAAGGAAAAATTAGAGGCAAGAAAATTGGCAGGGATTGGATCACGACAAAAGACGAAGTTGACAATTATCTGAAAGACAAACCTAAACCCGGCCCAAAACCTAAACGCACTTGACATTATATCCGCATACGGTTATAATGCAGGTACATACAAGAATATTCCTCATCATCGCAGCGTACACTGTTTCACTAAACCATAAAATAGGAGGTTGCCATGGGTGGCGGATCAGGATACTAAAATCAAATAAAAGGACGGTTCCGCGGACTGTCCTTTTTTCTTTACCACTTCCACTTCACAATGTAGTTTTCAAATAACCTTGGATTCTTCTTCTCCCAGGTTACTTTCATTCGTCCATCGGGCAAAATAACATAGTCATCTTTATTAATTTTGTGTGTTTTCCTACTATTACTCTCCTCTACCTTTATTCGTCTTGTAAGACGATCTTTTGGGAAAATTAGATTTACTTTGAAGTTCTTCGTTTTCTGAGAAATGTGAGTTTCCCAGAATTCTTCCATCTTCTTGAACCCATCTTTTATTTCCCAATTGATATGGAAATCATCGGTGTCTTCCCTATTCTTTATTTCATGCAGGGATAATAGAATGATGGTCTTGTATCCAGATCGATACCGATCGACCGGTTTTCCAATGTTCGTTTTGTAGTTGATAAGGATTTTCCCATCTCCCCAAGCGCAATCCTGATAAACGACAATATTGTCCTGAAGATATTTGACCTTTTTCCTTTTAGAAAACTTTGCTTTCTTCCCTTTCTCATCAAGTATTTCTAACGTAGATTCATAATCTAAAACCCGATACATGCCTTCTTGTGCATAACCCCGTAAAAGTTTTCCAGTATATTTCATGGAGTTTCCGATTAATTCCGGCCAGGGAATTTTTATCAATAGACTGCTGATTGCAGATGAGGTACTCATCTTTCCCCCCAGCGATTTTCCTCATGTTTTTTCATTAATTCTTTAAGTGTTTTAGGCTCATAGTAGAGGTCTCGCTCAATTGGCAGGCCCAATGATCCTTTGACCGATTGAAGTTCTAAAAGCGAGAAATACCCAAGTTCAACTTCAAATCCTGAAACCAATCCAAAGAAAAGGTCGTCCCCATCAAATTCGCTGGCATACCATGTCCAGTTGCTATCCGGTGTAAAGAACTTGACCAATGCAATTGCCATCAATCCTATCTCTTCACCGCTATATAAT
>CAZILY010000176.1:0-3510 GCA_964540175.1 uncultured Pelolinea sp.
CTGATATCGTATCCATCGATCATCACCCGTCCCTCCGACACATCATAAAAACGAGGAATCAGGTTGACCAAAGTTGATTTTCCTGAACCTGTCGCGCCTAAAATCGCTACATTTTGACCCGGTTCAATTGTCAAATTAATTTCATCTAATACTTTCTCTTCACAATTTTCGCCATAAAAGAAACTGACTTTCTTAAATTCAACTCGCCCTTCAATCGAATCAGGCAGCTTGACCGCATCAGGTACGTCCTGAATCTCTGGGACAGTGCTGAGCACTTCATCAAGTCGTTCTGCCGAAGCCATCCCGCTAGCCACCATATTAGCCAGCATAGCCATGATCAAAAGCGGAGTCATGGTTGTCATTAAATAATTTGAAAACGCAACAATTCCGCCAATAGTTAGATCACCGTTAATCACTTGTTTGCCACCTAGCCAAACGATAATTAATACTCCAATGTTGATCAAAAACATCAACATCGGAAAAATCAGCGACATGTACTGCATAACTTTAATATGAATACCAGTGTATTCTTCGTTTACATCTTCAAATCTTTTCTTCTCGTGCTGCCTGCGAACAAATGCTTTTACCACTCGCACACCAGCAATATTTTCCTGAAGAACATTATTGAGATTATCCAATTTTTTCTGCAATTGCCCAAAGATTGGCCCTAATTTCCAAATAAACAGTAGGATCAATATCAATGTCAGCAGCAGCAGCGGAACGATTTTCAATGTTAAACTGGCATTTGTCGTAACCATGAGAATAATACTCCCAATGATTAGCAGCGGACCTCGTGTTCCAATGCGCATGCTCATACGATATGTCTGCTGTAAAACGCTAATATCACTTGTCAACCGAACAACAAGATCACTGGTTTTTAACTGATTAAGATTTGCATAGGATAATTCCTGGATCTTCACAAAAATCGCTTCTCTTAAATCACGAGCAAAAGCTTCTCCGACCTGCACAGATAGCATATTGTTTCCAATAGCAAACAATGTACTCAGTACTGATATTCCAAGCATTAATAGCGTAGTGTTGACGACAAGCGTTAGATCATTCTCGTAAATGCCTTCATCAATAATGCGCTGCACCAACCGGGGAATGGTTAGGTCCATAAATACCACACATATCAAAAAGATCATTGCGAAAACCACCTGTTTCCAGTATGGTTTTATGAATGAGAGAAATTTGAATAATTTTTTCATTGGCTACCTACTCCTTAGTACTATGGTCGATTACTTTTTTCATGCTTTCTAAAGCAGAGGATAATATCCGCAATTCTTCATCACTGAGGATTGAGAATTGATCAGCAAGGATCCTCCCATACTTTTTGTGCAGATTTTTAATCATCTTTTTTCCTTTTTCTGTCAAAGATAGGTGAATATTTCTGCGGTCATCCGGATCACGCTCGCGATTCACCAATCCATTATTAACCAAATCATCGACCGCCCGGCTAACATTTGGGCGACTGACATGCATACAGTTTGCCAATCCGCTTACAGACGCATCCCCCTGCGAGATACGGCGAATGGTATGAAATTGCGAAGAAGTAATTCCATATTCACCAGAAGCTAATTCGTGAATCTGGGCACGCATGATGTGCCATAACGGAAGCATAACCCCCCGAAATAACTCCAGGGTTTCCATCAACAATTTTGAATTTCTTCTTCTATTTTCTTTCATATTTAGTTCGCATTTTAATAATAGTTAACAATCTTATTAGTTAACTTAATCAACTATTATATGGGATTATTTTCTATTGTCAAGGCTCGTTCCCCATTTTTATTAATAACTGATATATAATTGGGAAAATTAAATAAAGCGATCATAATTTTACATTTTAGATAAGGATAGTAAAGCAACCCTCGGGAGCAAGGATAAAAAACAATATTTCTTAATCTAGGAGAAGAAATGAAACTAAAACAATACCAGGTTTTTTTCATAATAGCGGTCTTACTGGCAATAACAACTGCATGCGGTTTTAGCGTTAGCACTGCAAATATACAAAATGCATACACGGCTCGATATATTAACGAAGAACCGGAAGAAACAACTGCATTCTCGCAAGATGCGATTTTTTATGCGATAGTCGATCTGGCTAACGCACCAGATGACACCATCACCAAGGCAATCTGGTACACCGTCGACGCAGAAGGCGTCGAACCGAATTTATATATATCTGAAGCAGAAATTACTCATGGAGATGGGACTCTCACATTCGATTTGGGCAATGATTATCTATGGCCTCTGGGAACATATAAAGTGGAGTTATATTTGAACGACGAACTTGACAAAACTTTAGATTTTTCCGTTTCGGTAGAACCTGCCAACTCGTAAGCGATAACTGTTCCTGTAAGCAAACCGCAAGAAAATGAAGGGCAAATCATAAAATCCGGTGTGGTGTATATATTTAAGAACCTGATTGTCCATTAAGCGAACGCTCAGATATTCTAAAACAATTGATGCCTGATAGGTTATTCTCGTTGCAATCAGATCATTAAATTCACTACGCTGAGGGGAAACCGGATATGGCAACAAAGCATATGACTCGCAAGCTGACTAAATTCACAAGAGATTAATCCATGCAAGCAATATAATCCTTGCTATTTCTCTTCTCTGTTAGAAAAGCAAATTGAATTAATCTCTCATCGGTCTGGTTTAGTTGTTTTGCCACCCGCAATATGCTACTCCTCTAAACCTCATGATATCCCTCCAAGAAATGTTGTATTTTAGGCGCGATAACAGCCCGGCAGTACGGTTGGGTCGGGTTATTCGCAAAATAGTCAGAATGATAATCTTCCGCAGGATAGAAAATATCCAGCAATTCGATTGTTGTCACAATCGGTTTTTTGAAAATACTACTGGCATCCGCATTTTTTAAAGATGATTCTGCGCTCTTCTTTTGTTCGTCATCTTGATAAAGGATAATGGATCGGTACTGCGAGCCAATATCATTCCCCTGCTGATCTGGAGTAGTTGGATCATGCGCATGCCAAAATATTTCAAGGAGATCTAAAAAAGTGACTACTTTTGGATCGTAACTTACTCGGATAACTTCCGCGTGTCCAGTTGTTCCTGTGCAGACCATTTTGTAGGATGGATTAACCACGTGCCCCCCAGAATAACCGGGGTCTACTTTTTCTACACCTTTTACTCGTTTATAAATCGCTTCTGTGCACCAAAAACAACCTCCGCCAAAAACAGCAGTCTTATTATTCTCCATCTGCTCCCACTACAAATTTTATGGACAAAGAATTCACACAATGCCGAGTATTTTTTTCAGTGTATTTTTCCCCTTCAAAAACATGTCCTAAGTGTGCCCCACAAGCTGCGCAAGTGATTTCTGTTCGGCGGCCATCCGCATCCATGCTTCGAGTTACTGCGCCAGAAATTTCATCATCATAACTTGGCCATCCACATCTAGAATGAAATTTATCTTCGGAGCGGTATAGTGGTGCTTCACATCGCCGACAGATGTACGTCCCGGCAGAAAAATGATCGTTGTAT
>CAZILY010000177.1:0-3473 GCA_964540175.1 uncultured Pelolinea sp.
GTGTTGTATCGTAAACAAATATTTTCATTGGTTTCTCCCATGTTCAAACTTTGCCAAAAATCAGATATTGCAGGTGGTAAGGTACATTCCGATTTTCGATCTGATTAGTTGCAAGTAATTGTCTCGCGATCTAGTTCAAATTGGCTGATCTGGTTCTCAAATGACAGAATATATCCAATCTGATCGATACCAGTTAGCAAACATTTCTTTGAAAATTTATCGATCTCAAAACTAAAAGAAGCTCCTCCTGGCAGTGTTACAGTTTGGGACTTGAGGTTAATGTTGATCTCTGAACCTGGATTTTTTTCGGTGAGATCAAACAAAGATTGAAAGACATCTTCATTCACTGTGATCGGCAGTAAACTATTCTTTAAAGCGTTGTTCTTGAAAATATCAGCAAAGGAAGTGCTGATTATAGCTTTGATTCCCCAGCCTGTAATCGCCCAGGGGGCATGTTCTCTAGAGGAACCGCAGCCGAAATTATCACCTGCTAATAAAATTTGGGCTTTCTCGTATTCTGGTTGGTTTAAAATGAAATCTTTTTTGATTGTCCCATCTGGGTTGTAACGCCAATCGGCGAACAAGCCATCCGCTACACTGTCTTTATCTATTGCCTTTAAGTATCTAGCTGGGATGATTTGGTCAGTATCAATGTTTTTGCGCATCAGGGGAACGCATATTGAGGTAATTGTCGTGAATTTTTTCATAATCAATTCCTACAGCATAGTCCTAACATCGGTGATTTTGCCGTGTACAGCCGTTGCGGCTGCAGTTAGAGGTGAGGCTAAAAAGGTGCGCCCTCCCTTTCCTTGCCGACCTTCAAAATTGCGGTTGCTGGTGCTGACTGCGTATTGTCCGGGTTCAAGATGGTCACCGTTCATTGCCAAACACATTGAACAGCCAGCTTCCCGCCATTCTGCGCCAGCATCTCTGAATATTTTGTCTAGCCCCTCTGCCTCTGCTTTACGCTTGATCTCTTGTGAACCGGGGACGACCAACATGCGCAATCCTTTGGCAACCTTACGATCTTTCATCAAATCAGCAGCCTGGCGCAAATCTGAGATGCGGGAATTTGTGCAGCTGCCAAGGAAAACCACATCTATCGGATGATCGAGTAATTTCATGCCTGGCTTAAGGTCCATATAAGCCAGGGCTTTTTCCAAAGTTCGGCGTTCTTCCAGATCAGTGATTTTCTCTGGTTCAGGAACGCGTTCAGTGATCTTCATACCCATGCCAGGGTTAGTGCCGTATGTGATCATTGGGGCTAGGTCATCAGTCTCAAAAATTATCCGAGAGTCATAACGGGCATTTTCATCGGAAGGTAAAGATTTCCATTTTACTAGAGCTGCTTCCCACTTGGAACCTCTTGGAACACGATCTCTTCCCGAAAGGTATTCATAAGTAGTCTCATCGGGAGCGATCATACCAGAACGGGCGCCACCTTCAATTGTCATGTTGCAAATAGTCATGCGTTCTTCCATTGAGAGATTTTGGATCAACGAACCTGTGTATTCGATCACATGCCCTGTCCCGCCACCAGTACCAATTTTGGCAATCAATGCCAGGATGATGTCTTTGGCAGACACGCCAGCACTTAGGCTGCCGTTAATTCTAACTTCCATGGTCTTTGGTTTTTTCTGTAAGAGACATTGGCTTGCTAATACATGCCCAACTTCGCTGGTGCCAATACCAAAGGCTAGGGCACCAAATGCACCATGTGTAGATGTATGGCTGTCTCCGCAGACAATTGTCATTCCCGGTTGGGTGAACCCTTTTTCAGGGGCAACTACATGAATGATGCCATTATCGGGTGAACCTAATTTGAAAAGCTCAATTCCAAAATCATCGCAGTTCTTAATCAACTGGTTTATTTGCGCCTGCCCAACGAGATCTGTCATTTCTTGAATTGTTGTACACGTTGTTGGTGTACAGTGATCCATGGTTGCCATGGTGAGATCTGGCCTTCGTACCTTAAGACCTCGTTTGCGGAGGTCAGTGAAAGCCTGTGGAGAAGTAACTTCATGGATCAAATGCAGGTCTATATATAAAACTGCTGGGGCATCTGTTTGCTCTGCCACAATATGACAATTCCAAACTTTTTCAAATAGGGTGAGGGGATTAGTTGATGACAGCTTCATGTATTCCGCTCACTTGATTAGTATCGTTCAATTTCTTGGCATGGTTGCTGTATTTTCCACTGGCGGCCAATAATTTATTCAGGGCGGAAAGGTAAGCTTTGGCGCTGGCGACAATTACGTCAGTGTCCACGCCATAACCGCCAAAAGTACGAGTTTGAAAAAAATTATTTTGTGGTAATTTACGCGTAGGGATAGAATCATCTTCAGACCGAATCCTGACGGAGACTTCTCCAATCGCATCAATTCCTTCAGTAATTGCATTGACGCTATATTCCAGAAGAATATTTGGCGAATTGATCACGGCATCAATCGCGCTGAAGGTAGCATCTACCGGACCGGTTCCGATCGCAGCCTGAATATGCAGGTCACCACCCGGGTCACAAATTCTCACAGTTGCGGTTGGCAACCCCATTGTGCCGCAGCTAACCTGAAGCCCATCTAACCTGAAAATTTCTACCAACTGAGAAATCTGGTCTGAAACCAAAGCCTCAAGGTCAACCTGAGTGATATTCTTTTTTTGATCGGCCAATTCTTTGAATCTTTTGAAAGTTTTATCGAGGTTTTCTTTATTTAGATCATAACCCATATCGGCTAGGTGCACTTTAAATGCGTGCCGCCCAGAATGTTTACCCAGCACCAATTTGGATGAGTTCAAACCGACCATTTCAGGACGCATGATTTCGTAGGTGTTCTTGTGCTTCAACATCCCATCCTGGTGAATGCCCGCTTCATGGGCAAAAGCATTTGCCCCAACAATAGCTTTGTTAGGCTGCACTGGGATACCGGTGTATTTCGAAACCATTTTACTTGTGCGGATGATACGAGTGGTATCAATATTGGTATCCAGTTTAAACATCTGACGGCGTGTCTGGATTGCCATCACGACCTCTTCAAGAGATGTGTTCCCGGCACGCTCACCGATTCCGTTTATAGTCACTTCTGCCTGGCGCGCACCAGCGCGGATTCCAGCTAGCGTATTGGCTGTTGCCAAACCGAGATCATTATGACAATGGACTGAGACAGTCACATCTTTAATGCCAGATGTGTTTTTTATGATCCCGGTGATTAATTCCCCAAATTCTTCAGGAAAAGTGTAACCAACTGTATCTGGTATGTTTAATGTGGTGGCACCAGCTTTGATGGCTTCATCTAATACCAGATACAGGAACTCGGGATCACTGCGGCCAGCATCTTCAGGAGAGAATTCGATATCATTGCAATATGTTTTTGCGTATGCTACCATCTCACGGACCTTTTTCACTATCTCTTCGGGATCCATTTTAAGTTTGTACTTCATGTGAATTGGTGATGTGGCCAGGAAAGTGTGAATGCGAG
>CAZILY010000178.1:0-3458 GCA_964540175.1 uncultured Pelolinea sp.
CTTCAATTACAAACGCAATATTACTGGTCTCATTCTGCATGTCGTATTCCATGAGCAGGAATGTATCCAGAGGAAATGATTCCCGTACCTGCTCATAGATCTTTTGGTACAGTGATTCAGTATTAAGAATATTACTGGTTGCGATCGCTGTATCATACAGCATGGCAATCTCTTTCGCATGCTGTTTTTCGGATTTATCAAGTTGAATCTTTGTGATACTGGATGAAAGCTGGTTAGCGAGTGTGGAAAGTAATCTTTCATCTTCTTCGGTAAAATGCCCAATCACCGGGTTTTCTGTGTTGACCACGCCGAAAACTTTATCATTCACGATAATCGGAACCGCCAATTCTGATCGGATTTCGCTGTACGCTTCATGGTAATCCGCATCCTTTGTGACGTCAGCTACTCTTTGCGGAAGGCGGGTTTGAACTGCTCGTCCTAAAATGCCAATGTTAATTGGTTGGTTGTATCCTTCAAATTGATCATCCTCCACATTTGTTTTATAGGAGTAATGGCGGTGCAGGATCTCTTCTTCCGTATTATATAAAAAGATGCCAAAATTTTCTGAATAGAAGGATTGCCCTAAAAGAATCGTTGCTGCCTGAAGTAGATCGTCAATATTTGTGGCGGTTGCACCAATTGAAGTCAGTTGCTGTAAAATCGTTACTTCCTGCAGTTGTTTATTCAGGGCTGCTTCTGATCGTTTGCGATTAGTTATATCACGCACAAATGCCCACATGCTTTCTGGTTCATTTCTACTGTTTTTAGTTAGGTAAGCGGATACTTCAATTGGAAAAATTGTGCCGTCTTTGCGTTTATATTCTTTTTGATACATGTCAGAATACCCACGGCCGATGATCTGTTCCTTTACGATCTTCTCTTCCATCGCGTACCATTTTTCTGGTGTAAGTTCCCAAAAAGTCATTTTGCTCAGCTCGTCTGCTGAATATCCAACCATCTTTTTAAAGGATGTGTTAGATTCCAATATCTTCCCTTTAAAGGTTACAGATACAATTCCGTCCTGAGTGCTGTTGAATAACTGTGCGTAACGTTCTTCGGTGTTGGATAATGACTGGGCGGTCTTTTTTAGTTCCAGTGCGCGGTTAATCGTTAAAATTAATTGTTCAGCGTCGTATGGTTTTTGTACGTAAGAATATGAGCCCAGGTTTACTGATTGGATGGCAGATTCGGTGGATGCGAAACCAGTCAGGATGATGCACTCTGTTTCGGGCGAAATCTCTTTAATAGTTTTGAGGACATCCAGGCCGGGCATATCTTCTAGGTGCAGGTCAATCAGAGCAAGCGAGTAAGTTTCCTTTTTAATGGTTTCAATTGCTTCTTTTCCGCTATCCACACTGATCGGCTCAAATTCGTGGATTCGAAGGATGTCTGCTAATGACTTGCGTAAATTTGTGTCATCATCTACGATCAGGATCTTGTGTGTGTGTTCCATCGATTGAACCTTTATATATGGCGAATTGGCTGGCGGTAAAAATATTCTTTATCCAGATATTATCTGATCTTTTTCTTCTTGCACGCTGCTTGCTTAATTATCTCACCAGGGCGTGGTGAATTTGCACCATATTGAAAATGTGTTTTTCGATTAGTCTTTTCTTATTATTCTATATCATTTTTCAGGTGTTTATGTTCTGTGATTTGTAAAAAATAAAAAAAATAGTATAATGAAAATGATACACATTATAAAAGTATTACACTATTAAAATGTAATAAGGGCTCGGAGGGTTAAAACAAATGTGGCGGCTTGTTTTATCTATTCATATTATTAAAAGTATTAATAAATTTTGGGGGCGAGGTTCATGGATCGAAAGATAATCCTTATCGGTCAGGACCGGATAGAAAAAACTAATATTTCCACATTGCTCCAGCAGTGTGAATTAACTGATTTTGATTATATCCATTTCTCGTCTATTTACAAAGCAAAGGCTGCTATTTTGGAACGCTCACCATGCCTTGTCTTGGTGCATGTGAAAAGAAAGGATAAGGTAGTAGATTTCTTAGATTATATGTGGGAAAATCATGCGCGTATTCCGGTGATTTTGATCATGACGGCTGATTGCCGCACTTCTCAAACCCTGATGAAAAAAGGCGTCCATCACGTGATTCATCCAGAGCATGTCAACCAAGTTTCACTTATGCAAGTTGTTCTTGCTGCTATTGAACAGAAGCGAGTTGAAAATGAGCTGCGCTCACGGGACGCAATTCTGCAATCGGTTAATTACGCGGCGGAGATATTTCTTTCCCGTTTAGATTGGGAATCACGGATAAATGATGTGCTGGCGCGCTTGGGTACTGCTACTGGCTCAGACCGCGTATATATATACAAAAATGAAATACGCCAGGAGATTGGACTGGTTTCCATGCTGCAGGCGGAATGGTTCGCACCAGGCGTTCAACCATTGGGGGATCTTTTAGAAGGCAGCGGAAACGAATATCGGGCATCTGGATTCCAGCGCTGGTTAGACGTGTTGAAGAGGGGGGAGATGATCTATGGCAGCGTGCTAGATTTGCCGCCTGAAGAACAAGCCCATTTGTTAAAGATGGATGTTCGCTCACTGGCAGTGGTTCCGATATTTACTGACCAGGTTTGGTGGGGTTTCATTGGCTATGATCAGTGCCGTCAGGATAAGAAATGGTCATCTATTGAAGTGGACGCCCTAAAAACCGCGGCGAAAATACTTGGGGCTGCGATTGCACGCCAGGACGCGGAAACGAGGTTAACACATTTGGCAACGCACGATTACCTGACTAACCTGCCCAACCGCATGCTTCTGGAAGACCGCTTTGTGTTAGCGGTTGCCCGGGCTGAACGTAGTGGAAAAAAGTTTGGCATTGTTGCCATTGATCTGGATAAATTCAAGCTCGTCAATGATGCTCACGGCCACCCATTTGGAGATAAGGTGTTGGTTGAAGTTGCCTGGCGGTTTTCGGAAGCAATTCGCAGTAGTGATACTTGTGCCCGAGTGGGTGGAGATGAATTTACGGTGCTCGCGGAAGGGATAAATAATAAGAAGGACCTTCGGCGCGTGATGGAAAAAATTTCCCAATCCATGAAACCTGAGATCTCGATTAACGGGAAGCAGGTTATTCTGACAGCCAGCATGGGAGCGAGCATCTATCCTAACCACGGCACACAAATGGAACAGTTGATGAAAGCGGCTGATATAGCCTTATATCAGGTGAAAGATGCTTATTCGGGCAGTAAAATATTTATCGATGAGCAGATTTCATGGTTGAAAGAATAACAATATTATTGGTTGAGGATAACGAAGCAGGGTGGCTAAAATGTTTGATGCAATGGGTAGTGAGTGACTATCACTATAAATAATTAATATATTTAATTGAATTAATGATTATCCCTTGCTGGATGTCATTTTTCGATGACCAAGGAGAAAGTATGGAGTGCAAGCAACCAACTAATTTGCAAAAATGCAACTGTT
>CAZILY010000179.1:0-3455 GCA_964540175.1 uncultured Pelolinea sp.
AGGTCTACCTGGCTTTTCCCCTCTAAAAATTTATGCTTCCTGACAATGTTAGTAGGTGAAGGGGGGATTAACTGGATTTTTGGGTAAGCGGTAGTATCTTTTTTCCATGTAGAAAAATATTTTTCTGAAAGATCATGGATCTCTTCCCCGTTAACTGCTCCGGTAACAACCATGATCATGTTTTCAGGTGAATAAAACTGCTTGTGGAATTGAGCAATATCTGATCTTGTGATCGATTGTATTGTTTCAATACGCCCATCAATCGGCCTACCATATGGATGGTCAGGGAAAAGATGTTGGTCGAGCAGCAGTGCTGCCATCTCGGAAGTGTCCTGATCGCGAATGGTAAGCCCGGCGATTAATTGGGTCCGCAACCGTTCGACATATTCCTGATTGAAGGATGGATTTTGTAAACCATCAGAAGTTAGGCGGAACAATAATTCCACATCTTCTGCGAGGGCTTTTCCCCTGAACCAAGCGTGTTGGGTGCCGCAGCTAAATACCAGATTAGCGCCCGCATTTTCTAATTGGCTGTGAAAGTCAGAAAATGATAAATTCTTTGTTCCACGAGAAAGGAGGTTAGCAGTAAAATGGGCCAATCCTGTTTTTCCGGATGGATCAAGCGTGCCACTACCATTCAAGATGCCAATCATGTAAATTGAACGGGAATTGAAGTTGCTAAAATTGAGAACTGTTATTCCATTTTTCAGGGAATAGGTTGATATGGTATCTGGACCAGGTATGTTTTTTATATTTTGGCTGTCCATTATTACGTGTTTTCCTTTTGCAATGGGCGGTAAATGCCTATTATGCGGTGGTTGGGATCAAGGTATTTCTGGGCTGCTGATAAAATTCGGTCTTTGGTAATCTTTTCAAGATTGTCTATGTAAGTGTCGAACCAGGTGTAATCAGCAAACATGGATGAGTACCCCATCCAGAAAGCCTGGTTGGTTATGCTTTCACTACCATAGGCGAATAATGCCTTAGCTTGCTTAATGGCTCGGTCGATCTCTACTTGTGAGACAGAATTATTTTGAATTCGGTCAATTTCTTCAGTTATTGTCTTGATGATCAATTGAGCATCTTTCTCAGGTGAAATAATTGCCAGAATATCATAGAGGAAAGGATCGATGGTCGCTTGAAGTCCGCCGGAGATATTGACTGATAGATTGTTTTCAACCAGTTTCTTGTATAGTCGGCTTGTTTTATTGGATATACTCCCGCCTCCAAACATTGATAATGAGGCAGGACCTGTTAACAGGCTGTCTAGCACCATCAATACGAAGAAATCGTCATCGGTTGCCTTGGGAGCACGGTATGAGATCTGAACATAGACAGTGTCTCCAGGGCCTTCTACTGTGATCTGATCGCTTTCATTGATTGTGATCTCAGGTGTTATCTTGTTGTGTGGTGATTTCTTTCGTGTTGGGATGTCCGCATATTTTTGAGTGAGCTCCTTGATCAGATCCTCAGTATTAAAATCTCCAGCAATGGCAAGAACAGCGTTCTCTGGAGTGTAATATTGCTGATAATGGTTATAGAGGTCGTCGCGAGATAATGAATGCAAGTCCCGCATTTCGCCAATAACCTGTTGTCCATAGGGATGTTGATCGAAAGCCGCAGAACGTGTTGCTTCACTAAGGCGGAACATGGGTTCATTTTCATTCCCCTCCCGCTCCGAGATGATTACTGTTCTTTCCAGTTCAGTCTCTTTTTGGTCAAAAACACTATTGACCATTCGATCTGCTTCCAGATCAATAGCAATTGAGACTTTATTGGCAGGAAGCGTTTCATAATAGGTTGTCCAATCCAGGTAGGTCATTGCGTTCCAATAACCGCCAACCTTTGATATTGCCGCATCCAGCACATTGATCGGATATTTTTGTGTGCCCTTAAACTGCATATGTTCTACCCAATGGGAAACCCCTGTTTTACCGGCAACCTCATTGCGTGAGCCCACTCGATACCAGATCCAATGGCTAATTAAAGATGCATGATGGATTTCTTTTGTGAGGATGGTTAATCCATTCTCTAAAACATGTTTTTTTACCAATGAATTCATAATGGAACCAATCGATGAAAATTTTTCAACCAGTATACATGATTTGTGTGTGGATGACCATAATTAATTTATTAGAACGACAGCGTAGTATGGAAAAGGTTTAAGAAAAGGAAAGGTCAATTTATAAAAAAGATTTCGTTATTGCCTGAAGATTTGGCTGAAGGTTTTTGAGTTCGGAATAAAGGATTCTTGGAATAAGGCAGCATCATGAGCATTCCTGTTGCGATAAAGCCTTCAGCAATCTGTACTCCTCGGGCTTGCCATTTACCAAAGTAGGGGATAAAATCGGGCGTTGGATGGCTCCCCAGTCCGAAAATATCCGCCAGTCCAGAAAAAACTGCAATCACAAATCCTGTGCTGATCAGGCGGACTCCCAATTCGGCTGCGATGCTAAGCTGATTACCTTTCCAAAGTCCGACTAGACTGAGATAACCGCCAATACAGATGAAAGCTAATCCAACAAGCATGACAGCTATTTGAATAAATCCTACGACAGGACTTCGGTCTAAAAGGAATAATTCTGGTCTTGCCCCCACTATAAATACCAAAAAACCTCCTACCGCAATTATGAGTCCAAATTGAATTTTGCGGATAGGAAATTTATTAGACGAGGTTTGTTTGTTGCCGTTTTTTCTGTTTGCCATTATTCGCATTTGTATGTATTACAAATACCCTCGGGCAAAAAATGTGTGTCGCGGGTTACCGCGGGCGGGAGGTTATTCTTCTGCTTTTTCTTCTTCTGCTTCATCAGAAGGCGGTTCATCAGATGTTTCTTCTTCAGGTTCCTGTGATTCTGGTGAATCGGTATCAGATTCGGGGGCTTTCTCTTCTGGTGTTTCGTCAGTACTCTGCTCGTTCGAAGGTTCGTCTTCAGAAGGAGTGTCTTCGGTGTCAGCTACGGGTGCTTTCTCCTCAGGTGTTTCGTCAGATGTTTCTTCTTCAGGTTCCTGTGATTCTGTTGAATCGGTATCAGATTCGGGGGCTTTCTCTTCTGGTGTTTCGTCAGTACTCTGCTCGTTCGAAGGTTCGTCTTCAGAAGGAGTGTCTTCGGTGTCAGCTACGGGTGCTTTCTCCTCAGGTGTTTCGTCAGTACTCTGCTCGCTCGCAGGTTCGTCTTTAGAAGGAATATCTTCGGTGTCAGATTTAGGAGCATCATCAGTGGTTACTTTAATGTCAGTATCCGCCAATTCTTCTTCGAGAGCTTTTAGGTCCATGTCCGCGAACGCGAGCGATTCAACGCGGCGTAAGCTGAGACCTATGCGGTGTGAATCTTCTTCTATTTTAATGATACGCAATGTCACATCATCCCCTTCATGCAGAACTTCCTTGGGGTGAGCGATATGTTCATCACTGATCTCGGAAATGTGGATTAATCCTTCTATTTCGTTCGTGA
>CAZILY010000180.1:0-3451 GCA_964540175.1 uncultured Pelolinea sp.
ACAGCATAACATCATGAAAATATGGGAGAAATGATCTTATTCTTTCTTTTCTATTTCTTTCCCGGCGATCCCTTTCGCGAACGCGGGTTGGCTGTCATAAGAATTGCCAACCAACGTGTTTCATCCGATACCTCCAGTAAAAGTTTCGTCGCGATTAAAGTCAGCGGCACCGCAAGGATAGTTCCAACCGGACCTAACACAAATGTCCACAACACCAACGAGATCATGACAAACAAAGGAGATATATTTAAATCTTCTTCCATAACACGAGGTTTTATTATATTTTCAATAAAAAAGTTTATTGAAATAACTCCCACTCCCACAATCAGCGCAATCTGCCAATTAAATTCAAGCAGCGCGAGGATAACCGGAGGTATAACAGAAATGATGATACCTACACTGGGAATGAAATTCATCAGGAAACTCAAGATTCCCCATAGTACTGCAAAATCTACTCCCATGAACATCAACAGCACTGCATTCCCTATGCCGACGATCAAACCTGTTGAAGTTGTGATCGACAAATAGCGCCGAATAGATAACATCAGGTCAGTTAATGCCAAAATCTGGTGATTGTCCTTAAACATCTCTTTAAATTTATCCGGCAGGAATGCAAAATCAGCCAGCATAAACGCAACCAGCAGGAAAACGACGAACCAGTTTGAGAAAGCATCCAGCATCCCACTCAGTAAACTTCCACTTACGTTTAGTATTTGTGTGACATCAAAGATCTCAAAATTGAGCAGGTCTTCTACATCAACAGGCAGCGTTTTGATCAACGTCAGCATACCATCCACCAATGTCTGCAGTGAATCCGAATAATCAGGTATGCGGTTGATGAACTGTGTAATCGAGATTACCGTGATACTCACCATCACCGATAACACAAGCAAGATTAGCAGCATCACGATCACTAACGCCAGCCAGGTGGGCACGTGCCTGTCGATTAACCAGCGGTGCATAGGAAAGAACAAGATCGCCAGGATAAAGGCAATAATGATAGGTGTGATTATCTCCGCGGCCTCCCGCATGCCAAATATAACCACAACCAGGGATGCTAAAAAGACCATAATCTTGGAAGCTGAACGCATACCTGAAGGTTTACTTTGGTGAAGATCCATATATGTCTTCTCCTATTTATCTAATCGATAATTACCGCAGCAATATGCCATGCGTTGCTTAAATCATATCACGAAGGTGTTTTTCTTGATTAAAATAATCTGCCAAGAATTCTGAATAACCAACATGACAATATCTCTATAAATATCTATTATCACGAGGAGCATGATCTACGAAGTGGTAATCCCCTTTAAATTACATCCAAAACATGATAATTATTATTTTTCCTGTTATAAAAACGTCTGTCTATTGAAGGAGTTCATTAATTTAGTAAATGTCTCCTTTATGAGTTTTTGATTATGAAGAAAATAAAATATATTTGTGTGTAATCCTGCTCTATATGATAAAATAACTTAGGCAACCATGGTAGATTCTTGCCACGGTCCTAAGGAGTACTTGGCCAGCATCAATTTAGAGAGCGAACAATTGCAAAAATTTGATCGGCCAAAAGAAAATAGGTCTAAATATACAAATAGAAACAGAGTTTTAGATTGGCTTCTTGGGATTTGTCTCTGTTGAGGCAAATTTTTCTTTTATGAGAATTGAAAAAGCCAACTAATTAGATGAAAAAAAAAGAAAGGAGCTCACATTGCCTTCAGTCGTATTAAGAAATGGAGAATCACAGCAGGGTTTATCCCGCCGTTTCCGGAAGAAAGTTATTCGCAGTAAAATACTCAGCGAAGTCCGAAAACGCCGATGGTTCGTATCCCGAACAGAACAAAGGCGGCAGGAAAAGAAAAAAGCCATCCGCCGCGCCTCACAGCGAAGACGCTTCGGCGACAGCTATAAAAGTTAATCTGTTGAAATAATACGCAGGCGAAATAAGGTTATTTCACCTGCGTGTTTTTCGCTCATTTTTTTATGTTCCCCTGGCATTTACATTTTTATTTTTCAATTCCAAAGAATTTTTCAGCAGCCATCCTGCCTTCTGTAAATAACTGCTGATATTCCTTGCTATCCGGCGATAGATCAAATTGTGTGGATGAAATGCCGCAGTCGCTGATCTCGATCGTTCGTTGTTTATCCGCTACATTCTCAGCTAAATCAGATATCTGGCGTGAATCATTTAAGCTGCGAACAATCAGGTCTAAATATTCCCATAAATGCTTCGGATCATCCACATTATCAGCGTCATACAACTTACTGGGAAACAGGAATAGCCCCAGCGTCTCTAAGTTGACCCCATCCTGATACAATCTGCTCTCCTTTGCGTACTCCGGCTGGTCAAAAATATGGATTGGATAATTATTGAACAGCCCGCCGTCCACGTAATAATCCCCTGCTCCCATCCTATTACCATCAAAGCGCAGCGCCTCAAAGAACAATGGGATTGACATCGACATACGCACTGCATCCGCTACTGGCACATCTGGTGTGGTATTCGCTGAAAAAACCTCCGCCCGGTGGCGGGAAATATTCGATACGACTACATGCAGGTCACGAAATCCCAGCTCCCGAAAATCGCCAAAAGTCGCGTCTGCGTTTCCGCTGCACTGATCAGCAATGATAGATTGCAGCCAATTATGGAAATACGCGCTTGAATACCATCCGAATTTTTCAAACAGACGTGTGTAATTCTCTGATTTTTTAAGATGAATAATATTCTTTCTTTTTCCATCGATTGCCCCCTGAGGTACTTTCTGCAAGTCCAATGTGTTAAATATTTCAATCATCTCCGATATATTCTTTCGGAAACTGACAATTGTGGCAGCGATCGCACCCGAGGATGTGCCAGCCACACGCTCAATATTCTTAAGTACATCCAGCTCTTCCAACACTTCCAATGCGCCCATATATGCAACTCCACGAACGCCGCCGCCCTTAAACACCAAATTGCGGTACCCTTCCTTTTGGATACCGTTTTGAAATTTCTTTATTATTTTTTTCAGAATATCCTTTATTTCCACTATTTATTTCAACATCCTTTCATATGGTTTTCAATAATTCTACGTTGAAACATAGAATTAGTTTTGTTATATTTTATCGAAAAACCTGCTGCTCCCACGAAAAATACTGATTTTTAGCACTACCAGCAATTATTATTACATCTCCCCCTACAATTTAGACAGACTATAATTCTACATATATTTAATTTTGAATGAAAACATCACCAAAAAAGAAAGGTGGTATTTGCATGAAAAACGTTGTCATCATCGGAGGGTTAGGTGCATTTGCAACTGGCATAGCCATTTCTCTCCAGTCATATTTAAGTGGTAGAGCTGGAAACCTGGTTGGGCCAATTAAAACCGGTTTATGGACAAATTTTCTCGGTGGAACGCTGGCAGGGCTCATTATCCTTGCTGTGCAATTTCTAGGTAAAGACACCAATAAC
>CAZILY010000181.1:0-3446 GCA_964540175.1 uncultured Pelolinea sp.
ATTAATCATCCAAAAGGCGTTTTTCGCCTTCTAAAGCACGCAGGGGTGTTAGGTCCTGCGAAACTTCCAACGTGCCTTTGTAATTACCACTCGCGTCATGCAGCGCGAAATAACGGATATGAATGAACATCCCATTCATCTGTATCCAGAATTCAGCCATATTCCTTGTACCCGCTTTGAAATCATCCAGAATCTTCTGCACTTTGTCCATGCTCTGGGGGGGATGGCAGTTCTGCACCTTGCGCCCGATGATCGCCGCAGTACGTTTGAAAATGCGATCAGCTGTTTCCGAGAAAAACAGCACTGTGTCATTCTCGTCAACATAAGTAATATCAACTGGCAAATGAGTCAACAGCATATTGATCTGTGAGATCGATAAATCACCTGTGGTTAATGGAAATTGAGTCATTAGTTCTTTTCTCTCCTCTTGTTCTTTCTTTTTTGATTGGTCAACTGGTTCTTTTTTCTCACTTTCGATCGGCCAGTCAGTTCCGCGTGTTACAAAACTGTAACCAAAATCTGGTTCCTGGCTATGGATCGCGAGCCAGTTTTCTTCTGTCAGGCGTTCGATCGCAACGGGAAACAGGATGCGTTCTTCCTTATAGACCATTTCACGCATCGCGTTTTCTAATTCAGCAAACTCCTGCTGTATTTTGTCCATGCTCTCATTGCTTACATCTTTTCCCGATTCAATCTCTTCCAAGATCGCCTTCCACCCCTTGCGAATGTCGTCATGGATGCCCCACATCACTGAAGAAGGTCCGCTGAAGTTGGTTTTTTCCAAATACGGAAATAAAATGTTCTCTTTACGCAAATAATGTGTGTCAAATTGCTTTAACTTCTCTATGCTGCCTTTCAGTTTCTGCGCCAACGCTTCAGATTGATCTTCCTTCATTTTACGTAGAGTTTGTTTGGCGGCATTCAACACAAACGCGAGCAGTTCATTCTCCGCGCGAAAAGTGTATATCGGGTGGCCAGACATCATTTCTGGAGGCGGCTGCTTATCAAGCGATTCACGGAACATCGCCACGTGTACATCACACAAATACTGGATGTTCTCCACCGGCATACCTTCTTCGATTAGCGTTTGTTCAATTTCAGATATTTCCTGGGCAGTTGCGGTGCCCAGCACGTCCGCGAATTCCTGTTTAACATCTTCATATGCCTCACCGTCATGAATGCGCTTGAGTGCAGTTTTAATTTTGTCTTTTTTTTGGCTAATATTATTGATAAATTCACTCATAGTTGATCCTCCTATTAATCAGCCCAGCTAATCTGATAATAGCATGCCACCGCGCCTTCCGGGCACACCGTCTCACACTCAGCGCACAATGTACACTGCTCTGGATGAGTAAATACCAGTGTGTCCGCTTCGATCGTCAGCACCTCTTCCGGGCAGGCATCCACACAGATGCCGCACAGAGTGCATTTTGTCGCGTTGATCACTGGTAAGTTCAGTTCAGCCATGCTTGTTTTTCCTTTCTGATAATGAGGATACCAACAGATTACCAATCTCGATATGACTTAAGTCTTATTCATAACCACCTGCTATCCGCTCCAAACCTTCCCGATCTATCAAGGATATGTTTCCCCGATTCCGCAAGATAAAACCCTTTTCTTCAAAGTCTCTTATAGTGCGTCCGACCACATCCCTCACGGTACCAATCTGGTGCGCCATATCATCCTGCGTCCACCGCCGCCCTGCATTGATTAAAATGTTTTCTGCTTCCCGCATTAGAAAAACCGCTGTTCGCTGCCGCACGGTCAACAGCGCCAGGTCACTTGCCAGCCCGGTCATATTTGCTAAGCGCTCTGCCATTTCCTGCAGGATGCGCACCGTAAAATTTGGATGCCTGGCAAGGATGGTTTGCAAATCCTCACTGCCCAACACCAATATATCTGTCGACACCAAACAACGTGCGTTAGCTAGATTTTTTCCTTCTTTCATCAGCACCGGCGTCAAGTTAAAGCTGTCTCCCGCATGAAGCACACGCAGTGTGTGCACCCGCCCATCAATCGCAGTGCGGTAAATCTCCACTACCCCAGAAGTGATGAAATAAACTGCCTGACATTCGTCCCCTTCCCACAGGACTGGCTCACCTTCCGCGTAGGAAACCGACCATCCCCGTTCATCAAATGCTTTCAAAATTGTCTCGTCAGCATCCGCCAATAGTTTAAGTTTTTTCCATTCGTGATTCATTATTATTGTTTATTTTATACTTAAATATACGAATTTTTAATCATTGGACGTGGAAAGTGGTTTGATCCATTAACCGATAATACTTTGGTAAATATAAATAAGACAATCGGTATGTCCCCAAAAGACCAAAGCTGAGTATAAGCGCTCCTAAAAAATGTTTCTACTGCACGCAATGAAATCCTACAACCTTCATGTAAGCCAGCCACACGTTAAATATTGTTAATCCTGGGAGATCGTCTTTCAGTTCTAAAATGTACTTTCATTCCAAAAATAACAATTAATAAAAATAATTTCGCCTTTCAGAAATATTCATTAAATTGCGCCAAAAAGAAAATAATATCTCAAAGCAACTTTGACAGCACGATAAATATTGCCAGTCCCACACCAGACAGAAAAGCAATGCTGGAGTGTTCTTTTTCCTCTTGTTTTGCTTCAGGCAATAGATGAGAAGCAGACACATATAATAATATTCCAGAGACAAATCCGAGCATTAATCCCAGGCTTGATTCACTTAATTTATCTATCAAAGGGAAAGCTATAAATGCCCCTATGGGAGTAGTTAGTCCTGCTACTAAAAAAGCATACAACATAGCAGTTTTCTCTTTCATGCCGCCCTTAAGCAAAACAAGGTAAGTTATGACACCCTCAGCGAATTCATGCACAACCAAGCCCGTTCCTGCAAGAACACCAACCAATATTGATATTTTAAAGGTGACTGTATATATGATGCCGTCAATGAAAGAATGGATTCCTATTCCTTCAACAGCGGTTATACCAAAAGCAAGTGTCTTTTTATGTGTATAGTGTTTTATCAATTCATTACTAAAAAACATAAACAGAAAACCAAAGAGTGCCATGAACCCCGCGTAAAAGTTCTTTCCAATAGCTGTAGGCAAAGTTAATAATAAAGGAGTTGATACCAACATCCCAGCAGCAAAACACATGAAATAAGTTTTTGCTTTTTCAGCCCATTCCCTATTTCTAAAAATTGCCAGAATTCCAAGACTATTTATCAAAGCTGAAGCCAAGGCAAAACTTGCGATATAGATGAAAGTGTTGGAAAACTCAAACATATTTATCTCCTATATAACCAATAAAATAATATTTATTCTTTTTTCAATGGACTTTGGCTTTTGATTGACATTGACTGCAGATGCCGAAAAGCTGAAGCCAATGATCGTCGATACGGAAGCCTAATTCATCGCTAACCTTCTCGAATTGCTGTGTGAGGTTAAAACCATCAAAA
>CAZILY010000182.1:0-3432 GCA_964540175.1 uncultured Pelolinea sp.
TCTTTTCCAAGTTGTTCGCTCTCTTTTCTATGCTGGCCGCTCTCTTGCTTCAGCTGGTCGTTTTCTTGCTTCAGTTGCTCGTAGTTCTCTTTTTTTCTGTTGCTCGTTTTCTTGCCTCAGATGCTCATTTTCTTTCTTCCGCTTCATAACCAGAGGTTGAATTGCGCCTAAGTTCTCGGGCAATAGAGGAATGATGTCGTCCTACTTCCTTAGCAATCCCTCTGATCGTATACCCCGATTTGTAAAGCCCCCCTATGTGCCCTCGTTCGTATGTGTTAAGATGATGATAGTTCATATTGGTTCCTCCGTTAAAATGATGTCTAATCAATTTCATTCTACACGAAGGTTCCTTTATGGGCTATCTTTTTGCCCTTTTCAACTGTCGCACTTCATTTTACAATGTACCACGTAAAAAAGCTATGGCAAGGCAAAAAAGGATGGGATTTCTAGAAGTTCAAGAGCGGTTTAGCCCCGAGGAGGCATGAAGAGAATATTTAGCTAATCTGCGCTGGCCTAATGGATTTATTTGTCCGAGGTGTGGATGTAGAGAGAATTACGATATTTCTACACGGAACAAATATGGCGAATTGCAAGTTGAATTGCCCACCATATATTACCAGTAATTCTTCTCTCAGGCAATCCATATAAAATTAAAGCTCCGCTAGGTAAAATTAAAATGTTTTCCTTGATATATTCCCACTTACCGCTTGGCTCGAGTTGGTGGAATTGATGTCTTGAGCTGATTTTTGCACCCGACGTATAGGGAAATATATCAATCGGTTTTAGGGTTTTTTTGAAAAACCAAGATATACAGGAACATGTCAAAGATATTTTGACAATATGCTAAAAGAACAAATCTAAAAATTGATAACGTTTACCCGCTTGTTATTGGTCCTTTTAAATTTGGTGTACAAATATACCAGGCTGCCCGTACATCAACATTGACGACTTTGACCTCTGAAAAACACTCGCTCAATTCAGAAACGCAGTTCTTCATTTCGAATTCAGCATTTCTAATAAAATGGAAATAGTCACCTCTTTCTAACCATTCGATGATCGTTGTCAAAAGAGACTTTTTCTCATTATAATCATAAATAATGACCTTGGATTTCGTTACTCTGCTCATTTCGATATACATCCGTTTTCTATCCTCCTGCTTCATGCCATGAGCCACATAGGAGGCAATAGCTACATCAAAAGATTTGTCTTCAAAAGGCAACTGTTCCAGGACATTGGCGTGAGCAAAACGGACTGTCCTGTTTACAAGCTTTTCCCTGGCAATCCTCAGCATTTTTTCAGCTGGATCAATACCGATAACTTTCAGCCCCTTTTCATTGAGAACCGAGCATAACGCTCCAGTCCCACATCCAACATCAAGAATCGTTTTGAATTCTTGTAGATCCAGTTCTTTGTTGACGCCTTCGATCACCTCGAAAAACCGCTTTTTCTGCCGCTCATAAAACAAACCATAGATTGGAGCTATCGAATTAAAAAGAAACTCACTGCTTCTTTTGCCCAAGGATGAACACCCCCTTTCCCACGCTTTGCAGATTAACTAAGAAAAGCCCATTATCATCCAGCAAACTGATAATCTCACCTCTGGCATTTTCAAAGGCTTTCCCACCGAAGGAAAATGTCACCAGAATATCCCCGCCAGGCGTCAATACCCTTGCGGCTTCGGACAAATATACCGGTGCATTGGATGTAACAATCAAATTAAATTCTGCATCACCACAACTCAAATCAGCCGCATTCCCAATCTCGAACCTAATCCTTTTCTTATCAGTATCCGGAATCTTCCCCTGTGCTATATCAACCATGCCGCGGCTTTGGTCAAGACCTACAATAGAAGCTAATGGAAATCTATCCGCTGCCATAAATGCAGCAAGCCCTGTTCCAGTGCACAGATCCAATATTTTCTTCGGATAGTATTTTACCTGCTCGAGCCCTTCCAGCAAAGCCGCATGGTAGGCAACCCTGCTTTTCTCGATTTTTGCATCGTATGATCCGCTAATCCTTTCTGGAAAGAGAATCATGGCCTTCATAAAAAGCTTCGATTCCATCAATTTTGGATGCTTAATAACCCGCTTGATAAGCGGCGCCATTAGCGCAGTTTTAAAATTTAATATACTTTTCAACATAAAGCTACTCTCTTAGATAATAAAAATCTACATCTGCATTTTGTTAGGTTTTTTCATCTCTGATTCTTTATCAAGGCGTTCAATCCATTTTTTATCCGGTTTTTTTCGCAGAATAACTTCCATAAGCAGCCCAACTAATAATAATGCGCCTAGTGTGAGAGCAAACCTAAGTAATGCGAATTCAATGCCCAAAAATTTTATTTCTACCATAAGCTGCGGGATTTTAAGCGCCGCCCACGATCCTAAAAATATTACCATGTTAGTTATGCTGGCACCTTTGCGAATCAATGTCGCCGTCATTGGAAACGCCACATACAATGGACCAGTCGGCAAAGTTCCAAGGGCTACGGAAATCGCGGCTCCTTTTATTCCCGAGCCGTTGCCCAGCCATTTTTGAATTTTATCTTTTGGTATCCAAATCTCCATCAAACCCATGAGAATGAAAACAGCAGGTAATATTACCGCCATTTCAATAAAATAATCCCATGTTACCTTTAATGATCGTGCCGCTGTACCAGGAATCCATATCGCCAGACCAACAAAAATCAAGGCGATTAAAAATGGTAATATAAATTTCTTTAATGACTTCATGATAAAATCACCCCCATAATTGCCGCAATAATTAAGGCCGCACCGAAGCCCAGACTATTGCGCAACAACGTAAACTTTTTTCCGAGTACTTTTATTTCCATAGGCGCAGTTACAACTCCCACCATCACAAGTGTAGTGATGAACGCAGATATCGTCATCACTGTAGCACCGGACCGCAAAAGCGATCCTGCAAGAGGGAAAGCTACTAATGAAGGAATTAATGTAACCGCGCCAATAAGTGAAGCAAAAATAGTCGCTATAAACCCTGCTTCCGCACCCACCAATTTTGTTATGGTCTCCGGCGTTAAAATCCCCAGTGTTAATCCTACGACTCCGAGTACAGCCAGCAAACTTGGCGCAGTCTTCAGAAGTGCTTTGCCGGCAATTTTGAAAGCTTTTTTTGTTTTTTCTCTGCTTTTAATCAAAGATGCAATAAGACACACGCCCAGCAGGCTATATATTGTAATTATAGTTGCCATTTGTTTCACCTCTTTCTTATCTTACATTTATTTGAACGCCCATGAGCCTGGCTCCCATTGCTGATTTCATTGACAACAAAGCCGGTTCAGAAATGAGCACTTGGTTTTCTTTAAGAATTGACGACTCATCATTTTTTCTTATCAGCACTTCGCCTGCGACCACATAAAACATGACGTAAGAATCCATTTGGCATGCAGGTATTTCTCCACCTGGCTCAAGT
>CAZILY010000183.1:0-3375 GCA_964540175.1 uncultured Pelolinea sp.
GAAAAATGAATTTCGGTCAACTACTCTTCGAATCACTTCATGCATATTGTAGGGCTTTTTCACATCCTTAGGAATAATCGTATTTAATTCTTTGTCAATCCGAAAAGGGTCGTCTGATGGGGCAATACATGGGGGATTTTCCATATTATTTGAAGGAAGATATCCCAATAGGGCTCGGCAGAGGGATAAAGATTCTAGTTCCGTTTTCGCGGACAGGGAAGCTACACCGCTAATACTCATATGTACCTGTGCACCGCCCAGGTTTTCAAAATCAACTTCTTCTCCCGTTATTTCTTTGATTACATTGGGACCTGTGATGAACATATGGGATTGTTTCTCGACCATGACTATAAAATCTGTTAATGCAGGGGAGTAAGCGGCACCGCCTGCACAGGGGCCTAAAATTAAGCTGATCTGGGGCACAACTCCTGAATAATTTGAATTACGGTAGAATATCTCCGCATATCCTTTGAGGCTGTGTACTCCCTCTTGAATTCGTGCGCCTCCGGAGTCGATAAGCCCAATGATCGGGGCTCCATTCTGGGCGGCGAGATCCATCACACGGCATATCTTATGGCTCTGCATTTCCCCAAGCGATCCCCCCATAACCGTAAAGTCTTGTGCGTACACAAATACTTTTCTGCCGTTGATCTGACCATAACCTGTGATTACACCATTTGTGAAGGGATCATCTTTCTTAAGAGATAATGAATTCTGTGCGACAAATGGTTCCAGCTCATGAAAACTGGCGGGGTCAAGTAATTCTGCTAATCTTTCTCGAGCAGTCAATTTCCCCTTTTCGTGCTGCTTTGCTATGCGTTTTTCCCCACCCCCTAACTTTGATTTTTTCCTAAATTCAATTAGTTTTTCGTTCGCATTCTTATGTACCATATTTTTTCCTGAAATAGTTTTTCTCAATTTTAATCGAGAATGTGAAAAAATGGGGTTTTGTGAGAAAATTTCATAATTCTTGAAGAAAAAGCGAGAACAATCAATCATAAAGAGTCATAGGCTGAGAGGAAGTTCCAGAAAAGATTGTTTTACTTACTTATTAGTTGGGCTAATTTGATAGAGAAATTATCAATAATAATGCGGAAAAAGAGATAGGCAGGACCAGCGCTGATGCGAAGACGATATAAGCGGCATTTTTAAATCCTTCTTTTCTGTAGAGGAAGGAACCAAAACCAAAATCAACAAAAAAAATAAAAAGTGATAAAAGGGGAAGCAAGATTAATCGTTCAGAAGAGGATTCTTCCCGATTGATCCCAATTGCCTCTAATCCTAATGGGACGGTGGCGCGAGTTGGGATTAGAAAACTGGTTGCAACTAGAAGTAGAAGAGAAAGGAACGCACTCGATAGAAGAAATGCACGTGCTGCTTTATCGCTAATTAGAGATGCCACAATAAACTGTGGTTGGGAGGATTGTTTTGCGATTGGAGTGATAGATCCCATCTCTGTGCTGCGGTAAAAATCATTTTCAAAGGCATTGATATTGCGTGGGGAAAGTGCATATATCCTGTTTTTTGTGGCAATCAGGACAAGCTGCTTGTGATCCGATGCGATAAATTCAATTATACCGAGGTCTCTGTGCGTACGAGTCCCTAACACGGCTCCAGGAAAGATAATTCGTGGTAAGGGTAGTTTTATTGCAAGGTCATCTGGCAGCCGCATCCATTCTATTTCTGTTATGGGAATATCCTCTGTGCGCAGTCCCCACTGAATGCTTACACCGTCACGAGAAACCGTATATTTTGCCCTCAGCAAGGAAATCAGGCGGTATAAGAAAAAGGGAAATGGTAAAAAGACGAATACGCTGGTGATTAAGTAAAGGATGAAAACCCCTCGTGTTTGCTGAAATATTGCTAGCCAAAGCAGATATCCACTTGCGGCTAAGATTATCAGAAGAATAGCGAGATGAATGATCACACCGCGTTGAGTAGGTGGACGGTGCTCTCTTTTTTGATTTATCAACCTGATCCTCGATTAATTCTTAAGGCATTTGGATAATTCATGGCATACAAGGTCCACCTGGTTCTCGGTCATCTTTCCGGAAAAGGGTAAAGCAAGGCTTCGCTTGCCCAGGTCTTCAGTTATAGGGTAATCTCCAGGTAGATAGCCAAATTGGTTAACCATGTATGGTTGAAGATGGATTGGCAGGAAATATGGACGGACAGGAATACCTGCGGTACCCAATTTTTCGGCGATTTTATCTCGATCAAGTTTTTTGTCTAAGCGAATTACATAAACAAACCAACTCATTTTCGTAGTGTTGAGAGAGGTGAATGGTTTTTCTACACCATTTATTCCGTCTAATTTTATGTTGTACCAATTTGCGACCCGTGTTCTTTTTTCTAGTAGTTCATTGATGCGCTTCATTTGTGAAATGCCAAGAGCTGCGCTTAATTCATCCAGGCGGTAGTTATATCCTAGATGGGTGTGCTGCAGCCAAGTATCACCTGGGTCTCGGCCTTGGTTCCGTAAAGCACGCAGCATATTGGCATAGCCATCATCATCTGTGATGACTAAGCCGCCTTCACCTGTAGTGATCTGTTTGTTAGGATAGAAAGCGAAAACCCCAAAATCGCCAAACCGCCCAGCTTTTTTGTGTTTATATTCTGCGCCTAATGCTTCACATGAATCCTCAATTAAAATTAACCCATGGCGGCCAACAGTTTCTTGGAGCAAATCATAATCTGCTGGCTGCCCGAATACGTCAACTGGCAAAATTGCTTTGAGCGAACCAATTTTTTTTGTATGTTTTCTTGGCAGCCATTTTCTTAATTTCTCAGGATCACCAGAAGTGATGTCAGCAGCTGCTTGTCTGACCTGCAGTGGATCAATATTTCCGGTTCTTAGATCCACATCAACGAAAACAGGGACAGCTTTCTCAAATAAGATCACATTTGTGGAGGATACAAATGAAAATGGTGTGGTAATGACCAAATCTCCCTCTGATATGCCTGCTGCCCGAATACAGAGATGTAACCCAGATGTGCCCGAATTCACGCCAATGGCGTGTGCTGCCCCTGTATAATCGAGGAAGGATTTTTCAAAGGCCTGAATTTTTGGACCGATGCTCAGGTAACTTGTTTCGAGCGTTTCTAAAACAGCCTGCTTGTCATCTTTATTAATGTCCGGGCTGGACATTGGAACAAGATATTTTTTTGCAGTCATGTTTTTCACGCTTTCTTGTTAAATGTATTCTTAATTATTTATTACTATGAAATATGGTCACTTAGGAAGTGGGGGGTACTGTAGAGGTTTTTTCTGTCGATTTCGACATATCATTATTGGTTTGTTTTAACCCGAGATCAACTTTATCCTGCATGGTTATTTGACCACGAAGGAACCCCCCTTCTTCGGTTGAAAATGCA
>CAZILY010000184.1:0-3363 GCA_964540175.1 uncultured Pelolinea sp.
CCTAATGGTTGAGCGCCGATAAATTCTTTTTCAAACAGGGGAATGTATGCCCGAATTGCTTGAAGGATGAAATCAGGATCAGGACCGGTGATGGATAAAACAAATCCAGTTACGCCGAAACGTGCTACCCAACTGGAATATTTATTCAGTTCTTCGGATAGATTCCCAAATCCAAACGCAGTCCCATGTCCGCCGTGCACGTGGATATCGATCAATCCGGGAGTTGCGGTCATTCCCTTTAAATTAATGCGGTTGCCGGTGAGATGTGCCCCTTCTTTTTCAGAACCGGCATAAATGATCTCGCCCTTTGTGTCCCAGGCAACCATACCATTAGAAATTGTCTCAAAGGGAGTGATCAGTTGACAGGAGAAGAGGATAGTATTCATTATTATGTTTAATTCTATTTTCTAAATTATATCTTAGGGATGAAAAGAATGATGATGTTATTTAAAAGAACATAAGCTGCTGTGCTGGATGTTTTCCGCTTAGAAGAATAAAATCCTTTGCCTGTTGCGTGCGAACACCGATCTTTTTTAATATGCTGAGATTAGATATGGTGTGGTGGTGCCGAGTGCGAATGATCGCCAAAGCGCCTTTTGGTCCAATACCTGGTATACGCAGCAGTTCTTCACGAGAGGCACGATTGATCTCGATCGGTTGGTGTTTTATATAACGCTCTGCCCAGATCAGCTTAGGATCTTTTTCAAGCGGAAGGAGTCCGTTTTCATCATACGCTAATTCATTTTCAGTGAAACCGTAGTCTCGAATTAGAAAATCTGCCTGATAAAGGCGGTGCTCGCGTTTGATAGGAATAGGTACATGATTCTCAAAGGGGGTTCCCCTGTAGGGGGTGAGTGCTGAATAATAAATTCGAAGAATGCCGTGATTGTTGTGGAGTGATTGGGAGGTTGACAGCAGCTCTTTGTCTGTCTCGTTTGCGCCGCCTACCACAAATTGTGTACAGGAAGACGGCCAGCGTTTTTTCCAGGCGGTGTCGGGTGTGAGATTTTGACGAATATAGTTCATGTTTCTAATTGGCCCCATCAACCCGCTTTCGAATTGTTTTTTCGGGGCGAGTATGGGGAGGCGGGCTGCGTTGGGCGCTTCAAGATTGATGGAGACCCGATCAGCAATGCGCATGGATGCCAGCACTTGCGCGAATTCAGCTCCGGGCATGATCTTGAGATGAATATAGGCACGGTAATTTAGTTTGAAGCGCAAAATTTCTGCAGTTTCTATCAGCCGATCCTGGGTACGGATCCCACCGCCCGTAACGCCTGAGCTGAGGAAAACGCCCTGGATTAACCCTGCCTTTGTGAGATTGACAACCATTTGTGCAAATGCCTTTGGCTGGAAAGTAGTTCTGCGGAAATCTCTCCCTGCCCGCATTGGGCAGTATAGACAGTTATTTTCACATACTGAAGTTAACAGTGATTTCAACAGGGTTGTGGTTTTTCCATTGGGTAGAGCCGCATGGGTAAGGACGATGCCATCCAATCGCCCCCGGTTAGCTGTACGGCAGCCATCTTCGCCTGCTTCAATTTGGCTGGCAGAAGAGAGCAGTTTCAGCTTCTCCATATTATCCATAATCTTAATTATAGAACAAATATACTAATTTGCAAGTGTGAAGTAATTCAATTTGGATATAAACAAGGGGTTTTTAATTAACAGGAAAATAACATAATCCAGTAGTACCGGGCCCGGTGTGTACCATCAGAGCGGGAGAAAGTTCAGAAATAAATGATTCTGCAATTTCAAATTTTGTTTCTACCAATTCTTTTAATTTAAGGATTTTTAAAGGTGCGCCAGCGTGCATGTATGCTACTTTTATTTTGACTGAAGATCCAACTGCTGATTCGATCAGGTTTACCATCTTACGGTACGCCTGGTTCAATCCGCGGGCAACACCCAGGGCGACGATATCTCCATCTTTCATGCCGATGATCGGTTTTAGACTAAGGATAGACCCGGTGAGATGCATTGCTTTTCCGATTCGTCCGCCCATATATAGATATTTCAAGGTATCTGCGGTTTGTATCATGCGGGTGATCGGGATCATGTCTTGGATTTTATCCATGATCTTGTCTGTTTTTACGCCAGCGAGCGCACTGCGGGCTGCTTCAATGGCAATCCATCCCTGGCAGAGAGCAACATTAAGGGTATCAACCACTTCAATATGGACGTTCGGTAATTTTTCTTTCATCATTTTCACTGCGATGCACGCTGCCTGATATGCCCCACTTCCTTTTGATGTCATATGGATGCTGATGATCTCTTTTTTACCAGTATCCGCCAGATCTTTGTAAACTTTATAATAATCACCAGGACCTGGGTTGGCGGTTTTCGGTAATTCTTCTGCGGTTGGCAGCCACTGCAGGAATTCCTCTCGTTGAACGGTTACTAAATCTTTCAGAACATCAACCCCGCGGTGGATATAATATGCTACTTCATGGATTTGAAGTTTCTCCCGGAGGCTGTGGGGAATACAGGCGGTGCTGTCTGTGACGATGGCAATGGCAGGATTTCTCATTTATTAATTATATAGTTTAACAATAAGATGGTCAATTATTCTTCAGTGTTGAAAACACCATATCCAATGATTGTCGGATGCTATATAATTGATTGATACTATTGAATAACATATAAGGAAGGAAGAAGGGGAAACAATGAAAAAAACAGTATTAATCATTACTATTGTAGCAATTTTCATTTCATCCTGTTCGGTGATTGAAAACTTCATACCTGTAGATCCTACGCCAGTTCTGCCTACACCTATGCCGACAGCCACACCGGATTCCTGCGCTTCTGAAAACTTATTGGAAGAGGTCGAAAAAGTGCAGGACCTGGTCAACGCGTTCCAAGATGTCGCCTATGTAGCTAACTTCACCCCAAAAACTGAGCTGACTTTACCCATCATGGAAATGCAGGCTGTCCGCCGGGACTTGCAGAAGCTGGACGTTCCTGTTTGTGAAGAAGCCATCAAAACTGCCTCCCTCAACTACATGAATTCCACGATCAATTACCTGTCATTTTATATGGGTGATGTTCCCGAAGAAAATGTGGGTGCGAGCATCCAAAACAGTCAGATTTTATGGCAAGTGGTTCTTGGGGAATTTAACAAACTGCTCACTTCCGCCGGGTTGGTTTCTGAGGAGTTGCCAGATATCAGTAGTGCCGTACCAGAAACAACAGATAGCAGCTTTATTGTGAATAATGACGGTACTCAGAGGGTGAATGTACGCAGCCAGCCGAATCTCAACGCTGACATTATTTTCCAACTTGAACCAGGCATGCAGGCAATTGGCTTAGCCCGCAACGAACCCGGAGATTGGCTGCAGATAAATCTGAATGGTACCATCGGAT
>CAZILY010000185.1:0-3363 GCA_964540175.1 uncultured Pelolinea sp.
ACTGTTTATCAAGGCAACTGTTTGGAAGTTTTAAAAACTTATCCTGACAATCGTTTCACCTCAATTATTACAGACCCTCCTTACGGATTATCTTTTATGGGCAAGAAATGGGATTACGATGTACCAAGCATAGACATTTGGAAAGAGTGCTTGAGAGTTCTTAAGCCCGGGGGAACCATGCTTTGTTTTGCAGGCTCAAGAACACAGCATAGAATGGCAGTTAACATTGAAGATGCGGGCTTTCATATTAAGGATTGCTTGATGTGGTTATATGGATCAGGTTTTCCTAAGGCAACAGACATTAGCAAGCAATTGGATAAGGGTAAAAGAGAAGTAACAGGAACTTATAAGACAGGGTATAGCGAATCTCAAAAAGATAATGGATATAGACCTAAAGAATACGAATGTAAAATAACAGACCCTAACCCAATAACCCCCGAAGCCAAGCTATTTAATGGCTACAAGTCCCACTCTCTTAAGCCAGCCTACGAGCCAATCATAATGGCAATGAAGCCTAACGATGGCACATATGCGAACAACGCTATTAAGCATGGCGTTAGTGGGATTAACATTGATGCTGGAAGGGTCGGAACGAAAGAAAAATTAATAAGACCTGATATACAAAAACAAGATAATGACATTTACGGAAAAGGACTGGGCAAAGGAACACAAACAGAACCCAAAGGCCGATTCCCGAGTAATCTAATTCTAGACGAGGAAGCGGGAGCGCTGCTGGGCACACCGTCAAGATTCTTTTATTGTGCAAAAGCTTCAAAGGCCGAACGCGCGGGATCAATCCATCCAACAGTTAAACCTCTTGCCTTAATGAAATACCTAATCAATCTCATCATGCCCCCAAAAGGTGGTTTGATGTTAGACCCCTTCGCAGGTAGTGGCTCAACAATAGTTGCAGCAACAAGACTAGGCTATGAGGCTGTTGGGATTGAACTAGAAGAAGAATATTGCGAGATAGCCATGAGGCGCATAGAGGCAGAAAAGAACAATGAAAAACAAATGGAGCTTATATAAATGCTAGACCTAAGTCTTAAACAAAAACACACGCTAATAAACTCTACTGCTAGAATGAATTTTTGGGTAGGCGCTGTAAGATCTGGAAAGTCATATGCTAGCTTAATTAGATGGCTAGAATACATCCAAGAAGCTCCCCCTGGCAATTTGGTCATGATAGGTAAAACGGCCTCTACCATTAAACACAACCTTGTAGATGAGATTTGTAATTTAATAGGCTCAGACGCCAGATATTTTGTTGGAAAGAATGAGCTAAACTTGTGGGGAAGGCGCATTTATTTGATCGCGGCTGTTGATGAGCGCAGTGAACAACGCATTAGAGGTAGCTCTTTTGCAGGGGCTTACATAGATGAAGCAACGTTAATACCCGAATCTTTTTGGACTATGTTATTGTCTAGGCTGTCAATTCCTGGTGCAAAACTATTTGCAACAACAAACCCTGATACGCCATTTCATTACATCAAAAAAAACTATCTAGACCGTGTTGATAAACTAGATATGAAGATATTTAACTTCTATTTAGACGACAATCCAAGCTTGACGGATGAATTTAAGACAAGTTTGAAGCAAGAGTATCGAGGCTTGTGGTATCGTCGGTATATATTAGGCCAATGGATTCTTGCCGAGGGCACAATATATGACTTCTTTGACGAAGAGATTCACACAATCTTGTATCCTCCAGGGCGTGGGCAGTCATATTACATCGGCATAGATTATGGCACAAAAAATCCATGTGCTTTTGTTTTAGTAGCGCATAATCCAAATCACTATCCTAATATGTGGGTTGAAAAAGAATATTACTATGACTCAACCAAGTCCAACAGACAAAAGACCGACACAGAGTATGCCGAGGACTTAATAAAGTTTACAGAGGGCTATCCAATTGATGGCATATATGTAGATCCAAGTGCAGCTAGCTTTAAATTGGAATGCCAACGACAAGGTATCAGAAACATTTATGATGCCGAGAACGAGGTATTAGATGGCATTAGGTTTGTTGCAGGGCTATTAACCAACGGTACTCTAAAGATATGCAAGTGTTGCAAGAATTTGATTAGTGAGATGGGATCATATGTGTGGAATGAAAAGTCTAAAAACTTAGGAAAAGATGTTCCTAATAAGGATCATGATCATTGCTTTGCAGCAGGAACAAAGATTAAAACATTGTCTGGAGATATACCAATTGAGCTTATTGGAAGGGGAGAAAAAGTCTTAACACCTGTGGGCTACAAGCATGTTGAAAAGGTTTTCGTTCATGAAGATGAGGTTTATGAATATGAGATATTGGGTCAAAAGATTAGATGTACAAAAGACCATAAATTCTTTACTTTAAATGGTTGGAAAGAAGCTCAAAACCTGCTAAACTCCGATATGTTTTTAATCAACCTTATGAGCTGTGTATGTCTGAAAAAATCATCCTTTTTCAAGGAGTCAAATATAGGAGGTACTTATCCTCCAAAAATCCTTCCGACAGAAAATATTTTAGAGCACATAAATCAAATTGCATTAAAGGAAGAGGGCTTCTCCATAGAGACGTTTGGAAGTTCTATAATGGAGAAATACCCAATGGAATGCATATTCATCACGCAGATTTCGATCCCGGAAACAATGACATTGGTAACCTTGAATGCCTCACAGTTTCTGAACACGTGTCCAAACATATTAAAATGCTTACAAAAGAACAAAAGCAAGTTAGAGTCGAGCATTGCGCTAGGATTAGACCTCTTACAAAAAAATGGCATGCGTCAAAGAAAGGAGAGCTTTGGCATAAAGCACATGGGGTTGAGTCCTTTAAAAACAGAAAGCCCAAAAATCATGAATGCAAGATGTGTGGAAAAGAATTTGAATCTAAAAAATATCACGATACCAAATTTTGTTCTAATAACTGTAAATCCAGCTGGAGAAGAAAAAGTAAAATTGATGATGAGACTAGAACATGCCCAGTGTGTAATAAGGAATTTAGAACAAATAAATACACAAAGATTGAGTGTTGCTCCAGAAAATGCGCAAAAGAAAAAAGGTTCGAGGGCTTTAAATACAAAACAAAAGAATGCCTCTATTGCAAAAAAATCTTTAGAACCTATGGACATACAAAGGCAAAGTATTGTTCAAGATCATGTGCCATGTTTGTACGTGGGCAAACAAAGCGTCTACAATCTTCATGTTAAGGATTTTCACGGGTATTTTGTGCATAACATACTGACACTCAATTGCCAAGATAGTTTGAGGTATATACTTTTTACAAAATTTGGAAAGAACCTTGGCAATCAGAACCGCATGACCAAAGAAAGACTTGACGATTTGAAAAGAAAAGTTCAATATGAAGGGTATTAG
>CAZILY010000186.1:0-3359 GCA_964540175.1 uncultured Pelolinea sp.
GAAAGGGAAGAAACGCATGATGATCTTAGCTGTAGTTTTGCTTGTGCTGTTTATCGCCTTCCTGTTACTTTCGCTCCTGATGCTGATTGAGGCACCGCTTTATACACCGCCTTCTGGTAGACGGCCGGAAACAGTTGAGATCCCGCAAGTGCAGCAGCCATCCTTATCTATATCAAGTGACCCGCAGGATGATGCAGTGCCGTCGGCTGATGGGGATACCGCCTATGGACCTTCAGTTACCTATAACGGGACTACGCTGACACCTTCCATTGGAGGATCCATTGACCCGGAGACGATCCCGTCCAGCTTGGAAACAGATCCATACTGGGGATTACCGGAACATGACCAGTTTAGTTTTATTGCGTATCCGGTTGAGAACGATATCCATGAGCCTGTGATCCGCGTCATCCCGGTAGATGCCTACCGAGCTGCCAACGAAGGTGCCGATCAAGTGATCGCTGCTTTAGAGCAGCTTCTCAAGGACCGTCCCGCTAACCCTGGCACTAATCTGCCTTTCCTGCCTATTTGGAATGCGGGGCCTTTGGGCATTGCCAAAATAGAATATCTTGATTTTCAGAGCGGCAGCGGTTTGCGCTACATCACTCAGTATGGCCAGGCCTCTTGGCCTTTTTATAACAGAGGCATGTTTTACACATATCAGGGACTTACCGAGGATGGGCGTTTTTATATCTCAGCTATTCTGCCGCTTGCGCATGGGGTATTGGATGAATACGATGATTTTCAACCCGCAAACGATTTTTACACGAATGCGGAAGAATTGATAGCAGACCAGGTTGATCTGCTGGACAGGCAAGCGGAGGACAGTTTCAGCCCTTCAATCGAAAAATTGGACGCGATGATGCAATCAATAATGATTGAAATAGAAGGAGTTGGGTAAATAACTATTTAGAAAATTTAACAGAAGATAAAAGACCTCCGATATTTCTCGGAGGTCTTTCTATTCTTAATGGATTACAGCGCGATTGAAATTTATTTCACTGAGAGAAAATTACCTACTCCCATTCAATGGTGGCTGGAGGTTTGCTGGTGATGTCATACACCACTCGGTTGATGCCTGCTACCTCATTAACGATCCGGTTGGCTGCACGTGCTAACAATTCGTGCGGCAGGCGTGCCCAGTCGGCGGTCATGAAGTCCTGGGTGGTGACAGCGCGCAGGGCGATCGCTTCCTGATAGGTGCGTTGGTCGCCCATTATTCCTACCGAACGGACGGGTAACAGCACGGCGAATGCCTGCGCGATACCCTGCCCTTTTTGGAAATGCTTGTTCAGTAATCCTGCTTTAATTAATGCCTGACAGAAAATGGAGTCCGCTGCACGTAACTTTGCTAAGCGCTGTTCAGTAATATTGCCTAAACAGCGTACTGCCAATCCAGGACCAGGAAAGGGCTGCCGCCAGACCAGATCTTCGGATAAGCCCAACGCTTCGCCCAACGCGCGCACTTCATCTTTGAAAAGATAACGTAGAGGTTCAATCAGCTTAAAGTCCATATGCTCTGGTAAACCACCCACATTGTGATGGGTCTTGATGCGCTGTGCATGGGAACGTTCTGGAGCGCGCGATTCGACCACATCCGGGTAAATGGTGCCTTGTACCAGGAAACGCGCTTTTCCAAGTTTCCTGGCCTGGTTTTCAAAGACGCGGATAAATGTTTCTCCGATTATTATGCGCTTCTGTTCTGGATTATCAATGGCGTGCAGGGCAGAAAGAAAGGTCTGGCTGGCATTCACCACGTGCAGTTCAGGGCCCAGTTGGGAGCGCAGGGCTGCCTCAACTTGGTCGCGTTCACCCTGCCGCAGCAGGCCGTTATCTACGAATACTGCGCTGAGTTGCGATCCAAGTGCCTTGTGCACCAGGGCAGTTGCTACGCTGGAATCCACACCTCCGCTGACAGCTGCTAACACGTTGTGCTTGCCCGCCTGTTTTCGGATATTCTTCACGGCAGTTTGGATGATGGACTGCGGTGTCCAATTGGTTGGTGCGCCGCAAATATTAACCACAAAGCGTTTCAGCATTTCTAACCCGTTGGGCGTGTGATGTACCTCGGGGTGAAACTGAAGCGCATAGATATGGCGTTTGCTGTCACCTATGGCGGCAATGGGGCAGCTGCCGCTGGCTGCCAGTAAGGCGAAGCCGGGCGGGAACTTTTCCACGCGATCGCCGTGCGACATCCAAACCTGGTATGACCCTGGCGGCAGGAGAGGGTTATCAGTACTGGTTGTGATCTCAGACAACCCATATTCCCGTTGATTGGAGGGTGCTACCTTGCCGCCAAGTTCTTGCACAAGCAGCTGCATGCCGTAGCAGATGCCTAACAGCGGCAGTTTGCTTTCAAGTATGTATGGAGGCAGGATAGGCGCGCTGTTTTCATATACTGAAGCTGGTCCACCTGAGAGGATCAATCCCTGAGGTGCTATTGACAATACTTCATGCTCGGGTGCATCCCAGGGGAACAGTTCGCAGTAGACTTGCAGTTCACGTATCCGCCGGGCGATCAATTGTGTGTATTGAGAACCGTAATCGAGGATTGCTATACTCATAATATTTAACCTAAAGAAGTGTGAGACACAAAGGATATTAATATTGCTTTTTGTGTTGTATCTTGGTGGTTAATCATCCTTAAACAATATTTTCCCATTTTCCATTGAGGTGATGCATACCAGTGATTCAATTTGTACATTGAGAGAGGAGAGTATTTTACGGCCGCCTTCAAATCCTTTTTCAATCAACGCGCCGATGCCAACCAATGTTGCACCGGCTGCCTGGGTCAGACGCACCAGCCCGTTAATGGTAGCGCCGCTTGCTAGAAAATCGTCAATGATCAACACACGTTCACCGCGTCCCAGGTACTCAGGCGAGACGATCAGCTCAACCAGGACACCCTTGGTATGTGATGGAGCGACGGTCAGATAGACCTGGTCAGGCATAGTGATGGGTTTGCTTTTGCGGGCAAAAACAACCGGGATTTCCAAAGCGTATGCGGTCATCAGTGCTGGGGCGATACCCGAGATCTCTGCTGTTAATACACGTGAGGGATTCACATCTGCAAAGCGCTGTGCAAATTCTTGCCCGCACTTCTCCATCAGGCGCGGATCTACCTGGTGATTGATGAAAGAATCTACCTTGAGGATACCGTTGCCCAGGTTGGCGCCCTGGTTTAAGATGAGGTCTTTGATGATTTTCATATTGATTCCCTGATTATTTCCTAGGTATTAGTTATACGTGTAATTTTTATTTCCTGAAAGAATACCATATATGGCGGAAAAAAACATAAGTATCAACAAGATTGATTGAAAAGACAGTTTATAAAACCCTTAATTTGAATATTTGAATTGGCG
>CAZILY010000187.1:0-3346 GCA_964540175.1 uncultured Pelolinea sp.
GCTGCATCCACATCTGCTTGAGCAGTTGCTGCAACGTCTGCGTCTTCACATACTGCTTCTACGCATACAGGCGCTTCAACTACCTCTTCCGCTTCTTCTACTACTTCTTCCACTACTTCTTCCACTACTTCTTCTACTGCAGGTGCTTCCTCTGCGGGGGCGGCTGCCGGCGCGCAGGATGCGAGAACTACAGCAAACAATACAACAAATGATAATAGGTAATATTTTTTCATTTTTTTCAACTCCTTTAGCGTTGATTTCTGTATTTTTCTTACGTTTATTGAACTTTTCAGACTTTTTTTCCTGGTGCACCTCCTTGTTGAATACTTGTTTTTATCGAGGCGTTCCTCTTAATTTCGGAACTTGCCTCCCGCGGATGTTGACCTTGTTATCTGCGCAGCGCTGATCAAGATTCTGATCAATTTTCTGACGGCGTTTCCGCTGCCCTGGAGTATTAGATTTATATTAACGCTTAATTGGGCGGATTATGCCACACTTACTAAGTATTGTCAACAAAAGTCATAATAATAATGGACATAAATCACTTTACTATTGTACCGAAAATCGCCATTTGCGCCAAATTATTTCTACGAGTTTTCATTTTCCTCCATGATGTTATAATCCGCAGTTATTATCACCAGAATCTAATAAGGAGGATCGTACGAATGGCAACCGACATCCAAACCATGCGTGAAAAGATCTGCGAGCTAGGACGTTTATTATTCGACCGCAAACTGACAGATGCTTTTGGCGGAAATATCAGCGCGCGTGTGGGGGAGTACATCCTCATCACTCCGCGTTATGCTGGCGCTCAATTCAATTGGCGGCTTAAACCAGAGCAAATCATTGTTGCTACTGCGGGCGGGAAAAAGATCGAAGGCAGTGATGAAATGTCCCGTGAATCGAGAGCGCATTTCAGGCTCTACGAAGATTTTCCGCAGGGAAATGGCATTGTTCACGGACATGCGCGCAACATCCTTGCTTTCTGTGCGGCTGGTGTGCCTATTCCGCCCATCCTTGAAGCGAATTTCCCGATGGGCGAGATTGGGTTCTGTGAATTCGCGCCCGCCATAACAAATGAATTAGCGGAATCTGTTGTGAAAGCGCTTCATAAGAAAGAAACTGCTCTTGCTGACCTGGCTGCTTGCGTGATGGCTCCCTGGCATGGCATTTTTGCACTCGCTAAGACTGTCGATGATGCGTACAACGCGGTTGAGCTTATCGATAATGCTGCCTACATAATCCTCATGAGCAGCGGTCTGTCCCCGTCATCAACCCATGTGTCCAACTGGGTTGAGCGGACAACCTTATTAAAGGAAGAAATAGCCAAATACGGGAAACCGGCCGAATGATTTTGACTGTTACTCCAAATTCAGCCATTGACTGGGCACTATTTATCCCCCATTTCGAATGGGGTGGATCTCTCCAAGCGGACAAAGCAGTCTGGGGCATGGCGGGCAAATCAACGGGGGCTGCCTGGATTTTAGGCAAGTTGGGTGTGGATACTATCGCCATGGGTTTTGCTGCAGGCACTTCTGGAGAAAAAATGATCGAACTTCTCGAACAGAAGAATGTGGAGACCGATTTTATCTGGGTAGGCGGCGAAACACGGCTCAATGTGCATGTGTTTGACCGGGAGAGTGGACGGCAGACTCTCCTTGCAGTCGATACGTTAGAAGTTGCCAGTGTGCATATTGAACGTTTCATGAAGCGTTTTTTAAAAAAACTCAAACAAGCGAAAGTGCTTATAACCGGCGGCAGTTTACCTGCGGGCCTTACTCCTGATTTCTTCCGTGAGATCATCACAGCAGCAAAAGAGAAAGGCGTTCCGGTTGTTCTGGACTCTGGTTTTCCGCATCTTGCTGACGTGCTTCTGGCCAGTCCTGATCTGATCAAGCTCAACTGCGCGGATCTTTCCAGCGTGGTGGGGCATGTGGTTGATTCCGTTGAGGAGGCCTATCAGGCAGCTCGCGCTATCAATGAAAAATACACCACACAGGTGATCGTCACCCTCGATATCGGGGGCACACTTGCGGTCCTAAAAGAAAGTGCGTACCGTATTCCTACTCTAAAAGTCGAGAGGATCGAAAACAATGCTAGTGCCGAAGTTGGAATTTTGGCTGGCATTGCCTACGCTCTTGCGAACCAGTTTCCACTTGAGGATGGCATTCGCCTGGGCACTGCTGCATCCAGCGCGGTCACAATGACTCCCGCTGCTGCTAACTTTTGCAAAGACGATGTTGAACGCCTCCTATCAAAAGTCGAACTAATCCCCTACCCTTAGGAATAACCTTATGTTGGAACACTACTACCTCCGCCGTCCGACCCAGGATGACATTGGCGCTGTCCTCGCACTCATGATCCGCTGCGATAAGCGTGATGTTGGCTTTCCAGATTCTGACCTGGCTGATCTGCGCGCTGACTGGGAGAGCATTGACCTCTCGCAGGATGCCTGGCTGGCCATCGATAAACAGGGTGTCCTTCAGGGTTATGGTGCGGTTCTCCCCTGGTCCACAGGTAAGATCGTCGCGGCCTATGATGCCCCCGGCGCGGAAGATAGCGACCTCTTCCTTAGTCTCACCGTCCTTTGTGAAGGGCGCGCCCGCACCCTCCTTCGCGAAACAAATGATCCTGATCAGCAGACCCTTGTCTCTTACATCTCCGTTTCTGTCGAGCATCAGAAACAGGTGCTGGCTGATGCTGGCTATATGGTCACCAAACATCTCTTCAATTTGCACCGTGATCTTGCGGATGATATCCTTGCGCCTGTTTGGCCGGATGGCGTGACCTTGCGTGGGGTCAACCCCGGAACCGATGACCGCGCCCTGCATACCCTCATCCAGGATGCCTTCGCCAAGCCCGGACGGGTGCCGCAGCCCTTTGATGAATGGCAAACTTACATGATGCATCCCGGTCGCTTCATCCCCGAGTTGTGGTTTTTATTAGAAGCACAAAATAAGCTGATTGGCTGTGCGTTTTGTTTTGAATATCCTGCCCTCGGTTGGGTGCGCCAGCTCGCTGTTCGTGCTGATCACCGCGGTGCTGGTCTTGGGCAAAAGCTTCTCCAGCATGCCTTTACTGTTTTCAAAGGCCGTGGCTTTCCAAAAGTCGGTCTCGCTGTCGAGAGTGAGAACGAGACCGCCAACAAACTCTACCAAAACGCCGGCATGCGCAAGGTTGTCCACCTTCACGAATACTCGAAAAAGATCACTTAAAAAACTTGTCATCCTGAGCAGCGTGAAGGATCTCGGCCTGCATCCAACACCCGTAAAAATCACATCGTTGCGAGCTTTCCAGGGAAACCGTGGCAATCTCCTCTTGTTCTGTCATTCTGAGGTCACAGACC
>CAZILY010000188.1:0-3330 GCA_964540175.1 uncultured Pelolinea sp.
ATTTCTCCTTCGTGTAGATCAAAAGAAATATTTATTAACGTTTCCCCCATTGATAGATTTTCAACGTGCAATAATACATTTTTTTTTCTTTTGCCCTGCCTATTTCTGGTTTTCTTTCTTAATTCCTCTCCAACAATGCTGGAGATAACGGTTTCGCGTGAGATTTTATTTTTCGGTTTTGTTATTATGTGCTTACCATCGCGAAGAACAGTGATCGTATCAGCAATTTCAAATACTTCATCTAAACAATGAGAAATATAAAGAATAGTTACGCCTTCATCTTGAATACGATGCATTACAGAAAATAGTTGTGCTATTTCTTTTTCTGGAAGAGCAGATGTCGGCTCATCCATGATCAGAATCTTTGGATTCATGGAAAGCGCTTTTGCTATCTCCGTGAATTGCTGTTGACAAACATTTAGATTTTTTACCTTGCTAGCGGCATCAACATCCACTCCAAGCTGGTCAAATAATCTCCTCGCACTATTCTGAATTCTTTGTTGTTCAACAAATCAAAATAGAGAATGGGAAGGTTCATGACCAATGTAAATATTCGATGCAGCTGATAAGTGGGTGGCCAAATTAAATTCTTGATAGATTATTGAGATACCCTGTTTTTGGGCATCTTGAGGATTCCTTATTTCTTCCCTAATCCCATCGATCCAGATTTCTCCCGAATCCTGTTGATAAGCCCCACAAAGAATCTTCATGAGGGTTGATTTTCCAGCACCATTCTCTCCAACTATTGCGTGGATGTGTCCATTTTTCACGTCCAAGTTCACTTTATCCAACGCTTGCACACCTGGAAATTTCTTGCTGATATCAACCATCCTGAACGCGTATTGATTTTCCATTCAGAATTCCTTGTATAATTATTCTTGGTGGTTGGAAGACTACCAAATGATAGTCTTCCAACTCCGCTCTTTTTAATAGATTGATTTTAGTGGGGAACACTCAAATATTCATCCAGGTTCTCTAGAAGAACAACGTTTGTCCCAGTATCTACAAATTGTGAATCTGGAAAATCTACTGCTCCAGTGAGAAGATCATACATCCACTGAACAATTAACTGACCTTCCATATATGGTCTCTGTGCAACAGTACCCTGAATCCAACCATCTTTCATTAAGGTGGGGATTGGCTCAAAGATATCGAAACCAAAGACAGTGATCTCGCCAGTTTCATAACCCTGGGTTTCCAACGCTTCAGCAACAATATTCGGACCACTGACTGCATAAATGGCCTTAAGGTCAGGGTGTGCGGTCAACAAGTCTTCAACCACAGGAACACCCGTTTCCAGAGCATCGCCATGTGCAACTGTATCAACAATTTCCACATCAGGATATGCAGCAGCAGCAGCTTTGAAACCATCAAGACGTTGATTCAGGTTCAATGCAGTTAAACCGCCTGTGATCAAACCAACTTTACCTTCATATTCCATCAGTTCGAGCATAGCTTCAGCCCCTTGTTTTCCACCTTCTACATTATCTGTGCCTATGTATAAAGGTCGTCCGGACTCTGGCGCATCTGTATCAAACATAAAGAATAAAACACCGGCATCTTCAGCTGATTCAATTAGAGCTGGCACGGTTGCGGGATCGTTTGGCGCCATGCCAATTGCATCTACTCCCAAAGCTAAATAGTTTTCGAAGATCTCGATCTGACCCTCAGCGAGTGCTTCTTCAGGTCCATCAAAGATTGCGGTTACTCCGATTTCATCTGCACGGGCAGCCATACCTTTTTCCAGGTCAGCCCAGAAAGGATGTCCAACCGATTTTGGTATCAGCACAAATGTCATATCTTCTGCCACCATTTCTTCAACAGGCGCAGCTTCTTCGACTGTCTCCTCTTCAACAACTGGAGCTTCGACTGCAGGAGCTTCTTCGACTGGTGCACATGCTGCAAACAAGCCGAGTGCTATCGCAAGAATCAACATAATAGAAACATTTTTCTTAAACATTTTCTTTCTCCTTTTTTTAATATTTGTGTTACTGATTTGTAGAACTAGTGAATATTGTTTATAGGTTTCCTTATTACTCCTCCTTTCAAGAAATCAATCAACATAATTGCATGAATTTCTTATTTTTAGATTAGTACTCAGAGAATATGTCCGAGGATTTTTCTGATCTTTTCTTTTTTCTATTCTTGAAAGCAATAAATCGACCGTTAAAGCAGCCATTTGTTCAATAGCTACATCTACGGTTGTAATCGAAGGTTCAAATGTTTCTAACCATTCAGCATCATCCATAGCAATCACTGAAATGTCATCTGGGACTTGAACCAGTTTTTCTTTCAAAACTCTCATCGTTCCGAGTAGCAAACGGTTTGAGGTAGCAAAGATTGCAGTTGGTTTTTTCGGTCCTTTAATTGATAAAATATCGCGTGTTGCTCTCTCTCCAAATTCTCTGGAGAATTCGCCGATTTTCAATATCTCGGGATCCAATTCAATTCCATTTTTATTCAAGAAATATCTGTATCCCTCAAGGCGCTGAGATCCAGTTGTTGTTTTATCTGACCCAACAATAAATGCAATTTTTCGATGATTTAATGAAAATAGATGGTCAAGTGCCTGAAGTATTGCTCCAAAGTTGTCCACCTCTACTCCATCGAAAAGATCAATCTCCCTGCGTCGGTTGATTTCAATAATTGGGATACCACTATACGCAAGGCCTCTAACATACGGGGAAGTATCTTTGCTTGGGGGAGGTGTATAAATAATTCCATCAACATTAATTTCTGTAAATTTCTGCATATAATCCAACAACAGATGAGATGTATCATTGGTTATCCCCAGCAACATCGTGTAACCGTTCTCTCTTAATCCTCTTTCAATCTCTTTTGAGAGGGATGTATAGTACACATTTAGAATATCGGGGATTACGAGTGCCACTAACTTTGAACTAATTCCGCGCAAACCCCTGGCAAAAGAATCTGGCTTGAAACTTAAAGAAGCAATCGCTTCTTCAACCCTTTTTTTCTTTTCAAGACTTACATATTCTCTATTATTAATCACACGTGATACGGTAGAAATTGATACCCCCGCTTTTTTTGCTAAATCTTTGATTGTGATTTTCTTTACATCCATAATACTTCTGTATGATTATTTTTCTGTTAACGTTTTCATACATATTACCATATAATTAATGTATAATACAATAGGGTAATAAAAAATTTAAGGTTGAAGGATTTTTATGTCAGAGAAGATAAGTAGAAACGAAAAACTAATTGAACTTAGGGAAAAATCAAAATTAGGTGGCGGGGAAAAACGTATTGCGAAGCAGCACGAAAAGGGGAAATTGACTGCTCGAGAAAGATTAGCAGAATTACTTG
>CAZILY010000189.1:0-3309 GCA_964540175.1 uncultured Pelolinea sp.
AAATATTGTCTGTGATTATAACTCAAGGAGGGGGGGTCAGGCGAAGTTTAGAGATGAGGTATGGGTGTGTCCGGTATGAAACGGGGGGCGTAATCTCCTGCTGCTTGGTTTGCCAAATTTGATCATTAAAAAAAGCAGAAAGCGTAAGCGATTGCTTACGCTTTCTGCTAAGTATGTATGCTATCTTATAGCAAGCGGATTATCAGCACCCTGGGCAGGATCAAAGAGATGAAAATTATCCATGTTGAAAGTGACCTGGACTTTTTCAGCTATCTTGTAATTTGTTCGCGGGTCAACGCGAGCGATAAAAGTATATTCTCCAGCTGCGAGGTGAAGGAAAATTTCATTTCCCATTAATTCGGCAACCTCAACTTTGCACTCTACCAAAGCAGGTTTAATATTTGATGGTAGATAATCAGGGTTGTGAATATCTTCTGGCCGGATACCAAATATAATTTTCTTCTTATCGTAAGCCTGGTAAGTCTTGACGCGTTCTTTTGGTATCTCAACCTTGAAAACACCCGCATCAATGAATAGTTTTCCCTGTTCTTTTTTAACAACACCTTGGAAGAAGTTCATGGCTGGAGAACCTATGAATCCAGCTACAAAGAGATTGTCGGGTTGATCATACAATTTTTGGGGTGAATCCAACTGCTGCAGTCTTCCATAATTGAGTACAGCAATACGGGTGCCCATTGTCATCGCTTCCACCTGATCGTGGGTAACATAGATGAATGTGGTTTTTAGGTTTCGATGCAGCTTGGTGATCTCGGCACGCATCTGTACGCGCATCTTGGCATCCAGATTGGAAAGCGGTTCATCAAAGAGAAAGACCTGGGGCTTACGCACAATGGCGCGGCCAACAGCCACGCGCTGTCTCTGACCGCCTGAGAGTGCACGTGGTTTTCGGTCGAGCAGCTCTTCGATATTGAGAATCTTTGCCGCTTCTTCAACCCGTTTTTTAATTTCATCTTTGGGTGTTTTACTTAGCTTTAATCCAAATGCCAGATTGTTAAACACAGACATATGCGGATAAAGAGCGTAAGATTGGAAAACCATCGCAATATCACGGTCTTTGGGAGCAACCTCGTTTACCACTCTGTTTCCGATCTTTATCTCTCCGGATGTAATATCTTCCAAACCCGCCAAGCAGCGTAGGGCGGTGGTTTTACCGCATCCCGAGGGACCGACTAAAACCAAGAATTCTTTGTCGTCAATATTGAAATTGAGATTATTGACGGCTACCACATCGCCGTATTTCTTGACAACATGGTCGTATGTAACGCCTGCCATTTCCTTCTCCTTTCGGTATGAGTATAGTGAATTTATTATATACGAGTTTCTGAAAGAGTTCAACTTGACTTCCGAAACGTTTAAGCTTATAATAATAAATATCCGAAACGTTTAGATTATTTCAGCGATCAAATCCAATCTTTATTTTAGAATTTTGACAGATGATCACATTAAAAGACATCTCAATAAAAGTAGGAAAATCAATCACCACTGTTTCCCGGGCGCTCAATGATTACGATGATGTGAGCCCGGAAACGAAAAAGATGATTCAGGGGGCCGCAGAAGAAATGGGTTATCGGCCAAATATTAGTGCCCAGCGTCTTCAAAAACAGAAAACAGACACGCTTGGTTTTATTATTCCGACGTTTGGTCCCCGTTTTTCCGATCCGTTTTTCAGCGAATTTCTTGCCGGAGTGGGAAATATGTCCTCGGATTTAGGGTTTGATTTGTTGGTTTCTACCCAACCGCCGGGTGAAAAAGAATTCAAGGCATATCACAAAATGATGGATGGTCAGCGCGTTGATGGATTTATCATCGTTCGAACCCGCCGTGATGATGGTCGAATTAATGATCTGCTAGAACAGGATTTTCCTTTTGCTGTCTTTGGACGAATAGAAAGCCGTAGTGATTTCCCTTATGTTAACGAAGATAGCAGTTATGCCATGCAGCAGATTGCTGATCATCTGATTGGTTTAGGACACACGCGAATTGGATGTATTACCCCTGATCCTGAATTGATGTTCGCAGTAACAAGAATAAAAGGATTAAAAGATGGGTTGGCAGCGCATGGTATTCATGTGGATGAATCTATATGTAAAGTTGGGGATCTCACCCAAAAAGGGGGGTATCTTCAAGCTAAAGCAATTATGAATGAACCTGATCCCCCCACGGCAATTGTAGCGTGTAATGATCTGATGGCTCTTGGGGCAATAAGCGCTGCCCAAGATTTGGGGTTAGAAGTTGGCAAAGATATCAGCATTACAGGTTTCAACGATATCCCGCTGGCAGAGTACTCTCATCCCTCGCTCACAACGGTACATCAACCGATTTATCAAATTGGCGGAATGGTTTGTGAAATGTTGATAAAAATTATCCTGGGTCAGGAATTGGAGCAGAAACAAATTTTACTTAAACCATCATTAATAATCCGGGAATCTAGCGGTAAGAAACAGTAGATGAGTTTAAGAAGTGTTATCTAAACTACAGGAGGTGTGTATAAAAAAATTAAGAAGATAGAACGAAGTATGAAAGAAAAAACTAATATGGAATAGGAGAAAAAATGAAAGACTTAAAGAAAATATTTGCGATTTTGTTTGTGCTGATGTTTGCCATTAGCGCTTGTGCTCCAGCAGCAGTTGAAGTAGAAGTAGCAGAAGAACCGGCTGCGGAAGTTGTCGTAGTAGAGGAAGCACCTGCTGCTCCTGTGTGTGAAGAAGAGGTTGTTGTTGAATTCTGGTCAACAGATAATGAAGAAGATCGAATTGACACCTATGAGGCAATTGCCGCGGGTTACATGGCAGAAAATCCCTGTGTTGATGTCAGGATTGTGCCTATTGATGAGTCATCAATCACGCAGCGCGTAGCAACAGCACATGCTGCCAACCGTCTCCCAGATATCATTCGCATGGGTGTAGAGATCATGTATCCCTTCGCGCTGGATGGGCTGCTGTCTGAAGATGCCGCCAGTGCGGTTATTGCAGCAGTTGGCGAAGATGATTTCAGGGCAAAACCGTTAGAAGTTGTAACGAGCTCCACCAGCGGTAAATATATGGCAGTGCCATTTGACGGATGGGTTCAGGCACTGTGGTATCGCACAGATCTATTCGACGAACTAGGATTAGCTGCCCCGACCACCTGGGATGCAATCGATGCCGCTTGTGATGCCCTTCCTGGTTCAGGCAATTTACTGTATGCTCTTGGACTGGGTACTGCCCCAGCTGAGGGTTACCCGCATCAGGTATTCGAACAGGTTGCTATGTCCAATAATGCCTGGCCGTTCGACGCGGATGGCAATGT
>CAZILY010000190.1:0-3300 GCA_964540175.1 uncultured Pelolinea sp.
CCAATGCTGCTTTCCAGGGAATTTGAAATAATTTCAATTTCTTGTTCTTTTGAAACGTAATTCTCGTTAGGCAATATATGATCAAATGCCTGATCATCGTTGAATTTATATGTTAAATATTTATTTCCATATGGAATATTAATAATTTTTGTCATATAGTATTTCCTTAGTGGGTGACGGGATGAACATAGACGATTTCTCCTTCATTGACAAAATAAATATAAATTATTAGCAACTCTAATAATATATTAATTGAAACACTTACAATAGGGGAGATATGATAAAATAATATTGCTTTCGATAAGTAGTATTATAGCAACCTAAAGATTATGACAACAATTGCTGATTCATTCAAAGATTATCTAGATACTGTGAAATTTGCTCGCAGTGAAAACACATACCTAGCATATTCTAGTGGTATAAAATTCTTTTGGATGACGTTAGAGAGCCATCAAATTGATCCCCGCTCTGATGATGCTGGCATTATCCATGAAGAAGTAATTTCGTGGTTTGCTTACGATCTAAAGGGATATTCTGCTTCTTCTGAGCAATTATATATAACTGCTGTCAAGGGATATCTTGAATACTTAATCGCAGAAGATTTGTCAAAAATAAATTTATCAAAGGTAAAGCTTCTAATTAAGCAGAGAACTAGGAAACCTGGCAAGCGACTTCCCCAATTTCCCGCTGATGACATTTATAAAATTCTGGAAACAGTAGAGAATAACCAACTATCTGGTTTAAATGATAAAGGCACTAAACTACGCGCAATGCGCGATAAAGCTTTCTTGTTGACACTGGCAGATACGGGACTGCGAGTTCATGAAGCGTGCGCACTTCGCAGAGGAGATATCGACTGGAATGAGGGAAAAGCTTTAGTTATAGGAAAAGGTAACCGCCAAGCAGTCGTTAGATTTTCTAAGAGGTCACAAATGGCTCTACGTGATTATTTAAGAGAAAGAGGCTCTAAAGATGGCCAATCTGGCAGGCAGTTAGGCTCCTTGCCACTTTTTTCAAGGCATGACAAAGGAGCTGGTAAAAAAGTTAAACCGATCACTACCACAACAGGCAGAAATATAGTTACAGCACGCGTACGTGAAATACTAGGTGAAGATGCGGTAGGTACTATTACCCCCCACTCTTTCAGACATTATTTTGTTACTCGAGTTCTTTCAGTAACTGGAAACTTGAAACTTGCTCAAAATTTGGCTCGGCATAAGAATATCGCGGTAACTCAAAGATATGCGCACCTTTCAAACGATGAATTGGATAAAGGATATTGGGAAGTATTTGAAGAATAATGTTAAAAAACACCAAATTTAATTATTAGATATTTTTAAATCAATAACTGCACTAAGATGCGCTCCAAATATTGTTATCAGGCTAATCAGGTATAACCAAAACAAAAGGGATGCCAGAGTTCCAAGGGAACCATAAATTAATTCGTATCTGACTAATCCCATTTGAATCATCATTGTAAATATCTTTGTAACTCCCTGCCAAAGGGACGCGGCCAATGGTGCGGCAATTAAAACACCTTGCCACCCCACTTTTTCTTTAGGAATATATCGATATAGTGCGATTAAGAGAAATAGTGTGATAAAGAATGGGACCAATTTAATGAAGTACCGCCATATTATCGTCTCATGAATTGGTGTTCCTCTTATAGCCAAGATGTCTATCTTCGGCAACAGCCCAGTAATTGTGTTTGAGACCAATGATAAAGCCAAAAGTAGTGCCAATAAACCAATCATTCCGAGGGCAACTGCACGATCTTCAAAGAACCCCCTTTTAGTTGAATTTGGATTCGCACGATTGATATTGCGTGTTAGGATTGAAAAAAAGCTTGTACTTGACCACAGAAATCCTACCAACCCCAATAATCCCACTGCCCCTCTAGAATCAAGCACCTGCTGTAAATTTGCATCAATCAGATTTTGAGCTGTGGGTAGAACCCGATATACATTTTCAATCACATAATCATACGCAGATTGAACTTCTAAGATGTAGGATGCACCCACTACCATGAAAAGCAATAATGGGAATAGTGAAAAGAATGCATAGTAAGCCATCCCTGCAGCAGATTGAGTTGCATTGGATTCACCATAATTATATATAGCTATACGCAATACCCGTACGGTTCCATATGTGCGATCGTTCAACCATTCATAAGCTATTCGCAAGCTTTTTTCAATTTGCATAGGCATTATTTGATATTATACATATAGAAACTGGCTGTGAGATAAAAGCCAGTTTCTATTAAATAATTTTATGTAATTAGATAAATCTTTCTCTAATTTCCGCGCTTGTAAAATCCAATATAGCAACTGTAATTGCTATAAACCATACAGCGATTCCAGCAGCGCGATAATCTAGGAGTCGAATCCACTGCTGTAACAAGAAACCGATCCCGCCACCCCCAACAAAACCAATGACAGTTGACATCCGAATATTAATATCCCAGCGATAAATTGTAAACGAGACAAATGGCGGAATGATTTGTGGTACGACTGCATACATAATTACCTGCAGCCAATTTGCACCAGTTGCCTGTACTGCTTCGATAGGACCTGGATCAATACTTTCTATCGCTTCAGAATACAGTTTTGCAAGTGCAGCAAGAGAATGTAACGTCAGTGCTAAAATTCCAGCAAATGGGCCTAAACCAACCACGATTACTGCAATAATTGCCCAAATTAGGGGTTCAATTGATCGGATTAAGTTCATCACGGATCGTGTTAAATAGTAGATTGCAATCGTTATAGTAGAATGCGACATTAAATTTCGTGCTGCAAGAAAACTTACGGGCACCGCCAAAATGATCCCAAAAAAAGTTGCCATCATGCCGATGAAAATTGTTTCAACCATTTTTTCAATCGATAATTTTAATTCTTGGCTTGCTTGCGGACCACCAACGCTCAATAGTTGACGCGCTTGGATATGCCAAATTTTCGCGCCCTCTCCTGCCACAGGAGGCATGAGACGATATGGCATAACCACTATCTTTTCAAAGCTGCCATCTTCATTCGGAACGAATTTCAGATACTTACCATCCTGACGGTGATGGAATTCATTGTTAATAGGATCTTTCCACCAGATTTCAATTTCCTTTCCCGGCTCAAAATTTCCTCCCTTAATCGTAAATTCTGTCCCTAACTCACCATCTACCTCAGAAGGAACTCCACATGTAGGATCCGAGAATATATAAGGTTTATCTTCTTTCACCTCTCCTACAGGGAAGGGCTCTTCTGTGCAAGGAGATTGGATTTCTCCATATACTTTGTTAAATTCTTCAGGGTA
>CAZILY010000191.1:0-3300 GCA_964540175.1 uncultured Pelolinea sp.
ACTGAAGTTAAGGCAGAACCTAAAGCAAAGGCAGAACCTAAGACTGAGACAGAGCCTAAAGCCAAAGCAGAGACTGAAGTTAAGGCAGAACCTAAAGCAAAGGCAGAACCTAAGACTGAGACAGAGCTTAAAGCCAAAGCAGAGACTGAAGTGAAGGCAGAACCTAAAGTAAAGGCAGAACCTAAAACTGAAGTAGAGCCTAAAGAAAAAGCAGATCCTAAAGCTGAATAAGAAGAAAAAACTATAAAGGAGTCCACGTGAAAGATTTAATCGAATCTATCGCAAAGCAATTGGTGGATGACCCATCGCAAGTATCAGTATCTGAAATTGAGGAAGGCGGCCGCTATCGAATTGAATTAAAGGTAGCGAAGGAAGACATGGGCCGTGTTATCGGGAAAGGTGGACGGGTAGCAAATTCAATTCGCGTTCTTTTACGTGTTGCAGCTGCGCGCGAAGGGAAACGTGCAATTCTGGATATTGTAGAACCTTAATTATATGCAAAATAAAAAAAATGAAAGACAGAATCGATCAGGCTTGCTAAATAACAGTAAGCCTGTTTTTTTAGCAGTTGCAAAAATTTATAAGCCTCATGGCCTAAATGGTGAGGTGTCGGCGGGATTGCTTACGGATTTTCCTGAACGACTAACCGAAGGAAAACAAGTGTATATTGGTGAGAACCATATTCCATCCAAAATTAATTCTATAAGAAGGATGGGTAAAAAATATTTAATATTCTTTGAAGGAAATTATTCAGCGGATTCTGTGGGCTCTTTTCGTAACCAGATAGTGTATATTCGCGATAAGAATTTACCTGTCCTAACAGATAATGAATATTATCATCATGATCTTTTAGGCATGCGGGTTTTTTCAACTGAAGATCATGAGATTGGTTTTCTTGTGGAAATTATTTGCACTGGTGCAAACGATGTGTATATTGTCCAACCTGAAAACCAGGATGCAAAGGAAATCTTGATACCTGCAATAAAATCAGTTGTAAAAAATGTGGATGTTAAGAACAACAAAATGATTGTGAAGCTCCAAGAGTGGCGTTGATGGACGATCGACGATATTGGATCGGATTTGATCAGATACGTGGAATCGGCTCAGTAAGGACTAAAATGCTGCTGGATTATTTTGGTGATCTTTGCGAAGCATGGAAATCAGATTCGGCATCATTGCGAAAAGCAGGATTGCCAGAAAAAGTTGTTAATGAATTTGTGAAATTGCGCCATGAAATTGATCTTGAAAAAGAATGGGATTTGATTCAGCAATTAGATATATCAGTAGTCACTGTTAATCAAGATAATTATCCGAGATTACTTCGATCTATAAAACATCCTCCCCCTGTGCTGTATATCAAAGGATCATTTACTGATGAAGATTATTGCTCTGTTGCTGTCGTTGGCACTCGCAAAAAGACATCATATGGCAAGCAAGTAGCAATCGAGCTCTCTCGGTTTTTAGCATCAAATGGGATAACTGTAGTAAGTGGCATGGCGCGTGGAATAGACACGATAGCCCATCAATCTGCATTAGACGCGGGTGGGAGGACTATAGCGGTTTTCGGGAGTGGATTAGATGTGATCTACCCTCCTGAAAACAGAGACCTATCAGAGGAAATAAGAAACCATGGTGTGCTGGTTAGCGAATTTTATCCGGGTACTCAACCTGAGGCGGTAAATTTTCCGCCGCGCAATCGAATAATTTCTGGTCTTTCAAAGGCGGTTGTGGTTGTAGAGGCAGGCGAAAAGAGTGGAGCATTAATTACAGCCAAATTTGCGGTGGAACAGTCAAGAGATGTTTTCGCTGTTCCTGGTTCAATTTATGCGCCAAGGAGCCGAGGGGCCAATAGATTGATTAGTGATGGTGCTGCTCCGCTTCTAAATTTCAATGAATTGCTTCTGGCTTTGAATATGGAACAATTCGCAGAATTCCGATATGTGCAAAATATTCTGCCAAAAAATGATTTAGAATTGCTGCTCTTGAATACCATACGTGATGAACCTCTTCATATTGATGATATAAAATCTATAACAGGATTATCAACTGATAAAGTCTCTGCGAGTTTAGTTATGATGGAATTAAAGGGATTTGTGCGAAAAACAGGAAATATGATGTATCAATCTGTTTCTGATGAAAATGAAAATTATGAGGTATGATGGACACACATTTTTATGCGGTTATCATGGCTGGAGGCGGGGGGACAAGATTATGGCCACTTTCTCGAAGAGATACACCTAAACAATTATTAAAGATTATTAAGGATAAATCACTATTTCGCATAGCTTTAGATCGACTGAATGGGTTATTTAAATCTGATCACATTTTTGTTGTCACTGTTGAAGATCAGGTTGCCAAGCTTAGAGAAGAAGCGCCAGAGTTGCCATTACAAAATTACTTAATTGAACCGATGCCGAAGGGGACTGCGTCTGTTGTTGGTATGGCCGCGGCTTATTTGCAGAGAATTGACCCAAATGCTGTAATGGCAGTCCTAACTGCAGACCACGTAATTGAAAATGTGCCGTATTTCCAGGATTTATTAATACAAGCAAAAATTGCAGCAAGGAAAGGGTTTCTTGTCACATTGGGCATTGAACCAACATTTCCGGCCACCGGGTATGGATATATTGAGGTTGGAGAAAAAATCAGCGAATTAGATGGTTATAAAGTAAGACAGATTAAAGAAAAACCTGACTTAGATACGGCGAAAGAATATATCAATGCAGGTTCATATTATTGGAATTCCGGGATGTTCATATGGTCTGTTGATTCAATTTTAGGTGAGTTCATTAAACAAATGCCTGAATTACATAAAAAATTGAAGCAAATCCAGTCCCGCATTAAGGACAACTATCAGATTGATGAAATTGTTGATATCTGGGAAACGATTCAACCACAGACAATTGATTATGGTATTATGGAGGGCGCTTCAGACGTGGTTGTACTGCCTGCGCAGGGTTTGGATTGGAAAGATGTGGGAAGTTGGGATTCACTTTTTGCGATTTTAGAAGCGGATCAGAACGGAAATATCCAGTTGGCTCGCCATGTGGTAAATGTGGAATCTACAGATATTCTTATCCAATCAACTGATGGAGAGAAGTTAATAGCGGTTGTGGGAGTGAAGGACTTAGTGATAGTAGATCATGAAAACGCATTAATGATATGTAAGAGAGGCGAAACCCAAAAGATTCGCCAGGTTATTAAGAAAATAAAAGAAAAGGGTTTAGATAGATACCTTTAGGAGATGTTTTGGAAGCTTATTGTGTTAAATGTAAAGAAAAACGGGAAATACAAAATCCA
>CAZILY010000192.1:0-3284 GCA_964540175.1 uncultured Pelolinea sp.
ATCATCCATCACCGGGGTACTAACAGTGTTCCTTGGCGGTATCGCGGCTATCTCCTTGCTAGTAGGTGGAATCGGCATCATGAATATCATGCTGGTATCAGTCATCGAACGCACCAGGGAGATTGGACTGCGTAAAGCCGTAGGCGCGCGCGAAAAAGATATTTTGCTGCAGTTCCTCGTTGAATCGCTCATCATCGGGTTGGTCGGCGGCCTCATAGGCGTTTTGCTTGGATGGGCTATCTCTTCAGCCATCAGCAATGTTGCTATGATGAGCGGCACAGTCATGAACGCGGAAATGAGTATGGATTCCATCCTTCTGTCAGTGATCTTTTCTGTATCGGTAGGTTTGGTATTTGGAATTTATCCCGCAAGGCGGGCGGCAAAACTTGAGCCTGTCGAAGCGCTGCGGACAGAATAAGGGGATATGGTGAAAACTAAAATGGATATAAATAATATCAAAGAAAAAATGATTGATTTTTATCAGGTAAAAAAACACCTGGTGTGGATTGGCGGCGGCATCTTATTAGTTGCGGCAGCCGCGCTCGTGATTTTCATCCCACGAGGAACCACCGCTGCAGAAAACACGCAATATGCGCAGGTCAGCCGCGGCTCTATCACTGAAAGCATTGGCGAAGTAGGGTATGTGGAAGCTCAACCTTCTGCTGTTATCACCTGGCACTCCGATGGGGTTGTTGGAGAATTTGACCTCCAGGTCGGGGACCAGATCATGAAGGATGATGTCCTCATAGAATTGGAGCTCAGCTCATGGTCAAACGAATCCCTGCAGGCAAAGTCAGCTTTATTGGATGCGCAAATTGCACTGGAAAAGATTCTCGGCGCGGATTCAGATTTCCAAACTGCGTTACAAACACTTACTGATGCGGAATGGACTCTGAGAGATAAGAAAGAAGATCGGGATGCCTGGAATTACGGTGGGTCTTCCGATGAGCGAATAGATGCGGTCCTTGCCAACTATGAATCAGCAAAACAGGCGATGTGGGTGTTGGAAGCAGATTATGAAGCGCTGCGAATAACTCTGGATGAAGATGATCCTGTGTTAATCGAAGCGGTTGAAGCTATCCAGGCAACCAGCCTGGAACGAGACAGCTACCTGCGTGCGCTCAACCAGATCCTTGGACATCCCTATGACCTGGATGTAGAAACGGATTTTATTGAATATGATCAGGCCAAAGCAGCAGTTGAGCAAGCCCGCGCCTCGTACAAACGTCTGCTGGATAACAGCCAGGAGATCGCTGCAGCGAAAGCCAATGTACAAGCACTCCAGAACACGGTCAATATGGACAAGATCATCGCACCCTTTGATGGGACGGTGACCGAGATCAATGTAAGACCTGGCGAAATGGCCCAGAGTGGTATGCAGGCAGTTCAATTAGACGACCTCGATAATCTGGTCGTGAACATAGATGTGTCGGAGATCGATATCAGCAAAGTGGAGATCGGACAACCAGTTGTGATCACATTCGACGCACTTCCATATCGGGAATACAGCGGTTCTGTATCTGGTATTTCCTCTGCGGGAATGGATAAGAACGGCTCGGTCGAGTTCCGAGTGACGGTAACCGTCGATGACGCGGACACATCCGTCAAGCCAGGTTTCACTGCTGTTGTGAGCATCATCACCAGCCAGGCTGCAGATGCGCTGCTCGTTCCTAATCAGGCAATTAGGAATATTAATGGAAATAATTCAGTAGTGATTGTGGGCAAAGATGGTGCTCCCATGCCAATAAGGGTGGAAGTGGGTGCCAGTTCAGAAGCGTTCACCGAGATCATCAGCGGGGACCTCATGGAAGGAGACCAATTGGTCATTGTTACCAATTTAGTTGGCCCCGGATCCGGTGGTGGTTTCGGTTTGATGGGCGGCATGGGCCAAGTCACCGGGGGAGGTGGTGGCGGTGGAGGACGATTGCAAGATCAGTCAAAGTAAAAATTATATAAAAGGAAAAGAAAATGAATAAGACGGTAAAAACAATTGCTTGGATATGTCTCGTGCTTGGTTTGTTAGGTATGGCGGTAGAGGTGGGCGTGTACGTACGCGTTCGCTCGTTCGCAGCACAGTTTCAGGAATCCGTTGAAGCTGGAGAATTCCCGATGTTCAAAAGCCGCTTCGCTGATGGTGATATAGATGATGAGGACTGGGATAAAGATTCATTTGACCAGGGTAAATGGTTTGCGCATGGTGGAATGATAGAAGGCGGAAGAGGGTTTGACACCTTCTCTAACAGCCGAGGATTTCTGCCTGGTATGCGTGGCGGAAGTGTTGGGCGTGTTAGTTTTGCCTTACCATTCCTTCTGTTAGCGGGCGGACCTGTGCTGACTGTGGTTGGCGCGGTGATGTTAATCGTTAACCGTGAACCAAAAGTTGCAGAGACCAAAAGTAAGAAAGCAAGCAAGAAGAAATAAAGCACAATTGAAGACCAGAGAGCCCGCTTTTGCGGGCTCTTATTTTTTAATTCTGCAACCGCGAGGAATGAAACACCATGGCACCTCCCCAAGCGCAGAAGTTTATTTCCTTTATTCAAATTAAATAACAGAAAGAGATCGCTAACAAGTCATTGCAAAGAGCGTAGTGACGTGGTAATCTCCTACTCCACGAACATTATTTTTTGTAAGTGATATTACTTTATTATAAGAAAGAGATCGCTTCATCACTATATAAAAGACCTTTAAATCTCCAATTGAGAATTGCAAACCTCACGATAACACCATCAGCACATCATCGCGAGCGCCCATCGGGCGCGTGGCAATCTCAGTCAGTTATTGATACACAAGCCGAGATTCTTCTGGCCTGCGGTCGTCAAAATGACACAAATAAACCAAGCTGCTTACGGGAGGAAGAAGAAGGTTTCCCATTGGCCCGGCTGGACTTCATTAAATAAAGAGCTCAGCCCTGTGATCACGATCCATGTATTACCCGGTTTAAACGCCATCGGGCTGCCATCCGCATTGGTGAACTGCAGCGGGTCACTGTTGTTCGCAGTCGCCCATGAGCCCTCCACCATCCCACCATCGCGGAACAGATATGCTGGTAGGCCATTTTTATTATCCCAAATATCAATCGTGTGGGCGCTGGGTGCCAATTCGTTGTAATTAGCGAACAAGATGATGATGTTCGAGAATGCCAACTGCTCGCCGGTCAGTCGGTCGGTCAGTGGAATCATATCCATGATCTCATTTTTCTCACCCTCATTTTCGATAGATTCGATCCAACGCAGGTATTTACCAGAAGCAGGATCATAGCGCCACTCTCCGCGATTGTAATAATT
>CAZILY010000193.1:0-3266 GCA_964540175.1 uncultured Pelolinea sp.
GCGGCAGGCCGTTGACCAGCACGGTTACATCGTAGCGGTTGGCTCTTTGACCTTCCTCGGTGGTGTATTGGTTGATCACCTGCAGACTGTTTTCGTGAATTTTGTCTTTGCGGAGCAGATAGATATTCTTAACTGTGCCATCATCCCGTTTTAGATTTTTGATAAAGTCTTCTTGAATAGTGGCTGTTTTTTCGGCAATACTCTGGTTGGGGTTGGCAATATCGCCGGCAAAAAACCTTTCCCATTCGGCATTGGAGTAAGTGAAGTCATTCAGCTTTTCCAGCTGTCGGCGAAGGTTAAGAACCAAATCGGCTTCTGAAGTTATAGGGAGATATTCATAGGCCTGTGACTCTAACTGCTCAATAAAGGCGCGTTCCATCTCCGCCTCGCTCTGGTATTTTTTGGCGGTACGGTAGACAGGCTTGTATTCTGCCACCACCGTGCTCTGCGGGTTCTCCGCCACTAAATTGTATCGGTTATTGGTTACCATATTCTTTTTCCAACGGCTTAAACGTAAGCAGTCTGTCCCGGTAGTATTCGTATTGTTTCCGACGGGCATTAAGTTCAGCCGGCAATCCGGCCGAAATATCATTCACCAGTGCGTCGAATTTGTCGAGAATGGCAACGATACGTTCTTGCTCGTCGAGGGGCGGAATGGGAATAGGGTATTTTCTAAAACCACCCATATCTACGGATGCAAAGCTTGATTTTCTAACATTCTTAATACACCAGGAATCCAATAGATAAAAATAATAATGAATAAATTTAATAATAAGTTCGTCGCTATATTGAGGGTTAATTGATAATGAAACAAACCTTTGATTTGATAGATGTGGAACAGTAACCAACGCATGTTCACCTATAGTAGCCGAAGTTGCCACTAAAATTGAGTTAGCGGGGAATAGTCTATTTCCCTTCACCGCAAATTTATTAATATGTTGTACTGAGTTATCAAGAACACATCCGTTCTGACGAATATCTTCCATTCTGAACCACGGCACAGTTCCATTTTCCCAGTACTCAGATTTAGATTTTGAAGGAGTGTAGCCGTTTTTTATATCAAAAATATTCCTCAACTCCCTGAACTCCACATCATTCCCAAATGTCAGCAACTCCTCCCGATAAGACTCATACTGCTTCTTTCTCGCCTCCAGCTCCGCCTCCAGCTCCGCCTCCAGCGTGGTAAAGGTATCCAGAATTTTCACGATCTCTTGTTGGATGGCGAGGGGTGGGATGGGGATTATGATTTTTCCAAAGCGCTTTTTTGAGATATTAAATCTTGTTACACCGTTCGCGGTTTTAGAGATTTTTTTTCTAATTTGTGAATCTCTAAAAAGATATTTCAAGAAATCAGGCAAAAACAAACTTGTATCATATAAGCGAAAACCAAAACAGAAGCTATTCAAATATAGGGGATCATCAACTCTCTCCGTCAAAACAGAAGACATTCCGCACTCGTCAGGTGTCTCTGATGAACCTGTAAATAATACATCACCGTATTGAATTTCCCTTTGATTTTCCTCACTGCTAATTTTTACGAAATTATCAATAGCAGTATTGACCACAATATTAGAAAATACATTCATGTAGGTAACAAATTTTGCATTGCCATTACTAAAATCTTCTTTGCTTTTTCCGGTTAGACCACTGAAAAAAATGCCGAGTTCTCCCAATTCCTTAAACTCCACCCCCTCCGGGCAAAGCTCGGCGACCAGTTTTTCAATTTTACTTGTCCTCCGTAGCATTTGCGTAGGAGGATTCATAGGCTTAGTCATGATGATTTTCCTGATTCAGGACCTGACGCTGTGATTTTCCTGCCATTCTTCAATTTATTTTCCGCCTTCTTCAGGGTTTCCAGATAAGCCTGTTCCACAGAACTGATAGCCACGGACTGGTATTTTTTGTACTCGGTCTCGGCTGTTCGCATCGCCTGCTCGTGGCTTATGGAACCGGCATTGTCCAGCAGCTTCCCGTCAAAAGTTTGTATCAGTCTGTCCAGTTGAGCGATCCAGTTCTTCATGCGCATTGGCTCATGATCCATGGCTTTTACTTCCGCGAGGTCGAAATAGGCGGAAACAATATTATTGAGCTTTTTCAGCTCCTTTTCCGTAAGATAATTTTTGGCAATGCCGATATCTTTTTTGGTTACCTCTCCGCCGGAAAACGTCAGAAGCCCCATGAATGGCTGCCCGGCGTCGGCACGTTTGGCGATCACCTCCGCGGCTGTGTGTTCGTGCGCGGCGTAGTGCAGTTTGTTTTGCACGATCTTAAAAAACTGAATGGATTCTTTCGCGTTCGGGTCATAGTCCGCGCTGGTCGCGTAGAGATCCAGCACCTGGCGATACAGCACTTTTTCACTGCTGCGGATATCACGGACGCGATCGAGCAGTTCTTTCCAGTAATTTCCGCCCCCCAGATTTTTGAGTCGTTCATCGTCCATGGTGAAACCTTTGATCATGTATTCCTTCAGTCGTGCAGTGGCCCAGATGCGAAATTGTGTGGCAATGTGAGATTTTATACGGTAACCAACAGAAATAATGGCATCAAGGTTGTAAAACTTTTGTCTTCGCTCAACCTCTCGGGATCCCTCGCTTTGAACTTGTAAGAAATCCTTACAAGTTGCGTCCGCCTGTAGTTCACCTTCATTAAAAATATTTTTCAGGTGAATGGTAATGTTCTGAGGCGTTGTCTGAAACAATTCGGCCATCCTCTTTTGAGTAAGCCACACATTTTCATTTTCGAGGCGGACTTCTATTTTGGTTGTTTCGTCTTCAGCGTGATAAAAGATTAGTTCTCCTTTTTGCTCTTCTTTCATTACCGGCCCCCTTCAATATCAGCAACAATTTCATCTATCGCCACGCGCAGTTCGTTCTGCCGAGCTACAATGCCGGTGATCTCGGCGTTAAGTTTTTTAATATCAATTATCTCGCGGGTATCTTTCTTTTCTACATAGCTCGATACCGCGATAGTATAATCATTTTCTTCAATAGTTTTATTGTCCGCCAGTTTGGCGAAATACTCTATGTCCGCGCGCTTGGTAAACGCATCCAATATTTTGGCGCGGTTTCCATCATTGAGTTTGTTTTTGTTTCCCCCGCGCACAAATTCGGCTGACGCTTCAATGAATAGGGTTTTGTTGTCCTTCTTGCTTTTTTTAAGGACGATAATGCAGGTGGCAATGGTCGTGCCGAAGAAAAGATCGGGAGGAAGTTGAATCACGGTGTCGATGTAGTTGTTATCTATGAGATATTTACGGATCTTTCGCT
>CAZILY010000194.1:0-3263 GCA_964540175.1 uncultured Pelolinea sp.
GATTGAATTGGCAAGGCTGCTTGGCAGACGGATAATTGAAATGGGCGGTTTAATAAATTGAAAATTATTTAACGGAATTTCGTGAATCGAGGGTGATTTTAAATTAGATAATAATGGATTCAAATAATTATTTTCGATGTAGAAATGGGTCCGCATTAGGTAATAGCATATACCGGAAATCATATCCTTTACGGTGGGTCTAGTACAATTACACATCTCAGCACACAAAAATAGTCCTGATCATTTTAGAGCTTGTTGTCATAGAAAATTTGGGAGAGTAGATTGATCAAAAAAGACCTGCAATTCTATCGATTTTCGCTGTATGGTTTTCTCAAAAACCTTCGGTTTTTTGAACCATTCATTATTTTGATTTTTAGAGATAACGGCCTGACATTCCTGCAAATTGGTTTGCTTTATTCCATCAGGGATTTAACAAATTATCTTACTGAAATCCCGACCGGTTTTTTCGCTGATGCGTTTGGTCGACGAAAGTCAATGGTGCTTGCGTTCGCAGCATATATTATCTCTTTTTTCGTTTTTTACTCTTTCTCTGATTTCTTTCTATTGGCAGCGGCAATGGTACTGTTTGGTCTTGGTGAATCTTTTCGATCTGGCACCCATAAAGCGTTGATTTTGGAATATCTGAGAATAAATAATATGCTTGATTTGAAAATCGCGTATTATGGCAGAACGCGAGCCGCATCTCAAATGGGATCCGCATTCAATTCGCTAATTGCCGCAGGGCTGCTCTTCTTTACTGGGGAATATAGGGTGATGTTTATAGCAACAACGATCCCTTATGTGATTGATTTGATCAACTTGGCAACCTATCCAAAAATATTGGATGGCGAGCTGTCAAAAATTGATCGACGAGAGTTGGTGGGGCAGTTAAAAGGAACATTTAAGAGTTTTATTGGAATTTTCAAGAATCGTCAGGCGATGCGGTCAATTCTCAATAGTGCAAGTTTCACAGCGCTCTTTAAAACCACCAAAGATTATTTACAGCCTATTCTTGAAACATTGGCATTAGCCTCTCCATTCTTGCTGGTTTTGGAAGATGTAAATCGTAGTGGAATTGTGGTTGGGATTGTATATTTCTTTATATATCTGCTGACCAGCTATGCTTCACGAAGTTCCGAACGGATCAGTCTCAAGTTTTCAAATATTGCAACTGCTATCAATAGAACTTTTTTGGCAGGTGCAGTATTGCTTTTAATTGCCGGGCTTGCGACTTGCCAAGATCTGGCAGTTATTTCTGTTGTTGTGTTCCTAGGTTTTTATGTGCTGCAAAATTTACGGAAACCGATGAATGTTGCATGTATTAGCGATCGTATTTCCCATCAAGTGATGGCCTCTGGTTTATCGGTAGAAGCGCAAATTACAACAATTTTAGTAGCAATATTTGCGCCCATCATGGGTTATTTAGCTGATTCATTCGGGGTTGGTATTGCATTGATTGGGCTAAGTTTGTTAACACTAGGTTCTTATGTGTTTGTCTCCGTTCAAAACAATTCTCCTGACGCAAATAAACCTTAAGAGGGTTGAGGTTATTAATAGGGGAAAGCAATTTTGCACGTCATAAAATAAGCAAAGATTTCTTCAGGATAAATCGTTAAAAAAATCAATAACAAAAATCCAAAAATAAAATATTTTCCCCGCGCTTTGGACAGAACCCACGATTGTAGGATGGTTAATTTATTGTTAAGGGATGTTGAAAAAAACAGTTGCGGTGCGTCGATTAATCTTAAAAAATAATTCTGCATATAGCACTGGAATATGCGCCTTTATGCTATATGCAGATTTTTATCAAACCGATTTAATTTCAATTGGTTCGATTTTTACGAAGGTTAGTATTCGGTTACAGCCCAATAGGTTTCAAAGCCTGGCATGCCGCGTAGACTATGGGGTACATTAATGGTGATGAAGTTAAAGCAGGGTGCGTACCCATTTGGAATTTCACAATATCATTGGCGGTCATACGGTGCATGATACATGCGCTTAGCACATTGATCATTTCACCTACCGGTCGTCCACCTGAAATGGAGCCGCCCAATATTACACCAGTTTCTTTGGCGAAAACTAATTTCACTTTCGTAATGGATGAATTAGGCATCCCACCTGGGTGAGTATCGGATGATTTTGCTTTTCCGATGACAACATTCATTCCTTTTTGATTTGCAAGGCGTTCGGTGAGTCCTGCCACAGCGAATGCACGATGATTGATCATGGTCGAAAAAACACTGATCGCTCCGCAATTTTCGTGCACAGGTGAAAAGAGGTTGGCCCCAGCAATACGCGCTTCTGAAGTGGCAATGGAAGCTAACATTATCCCAACCGTTCTACCATCAAAGAATGAATATTTTTCCGCACAATCACCACATGCGAAAATATCAGGATCGGTGATCGTTTTCATATAGCGGTCTACTTTAATTGCGTTTCGAAAGCCAAGTTCTAGCCCGCATGCTTTTGCCAATGCTGTGTTTGGATTTGCCCCGACACCAAGGATGACCATATCTGCTTTGATCTCAGTGCCATCTGATAATTTAACGGCGGAAACAGCTTCATCCCCGAGAATAGATTCTACTTTTACGCCTTTAATGATGTTCACTCCCGCATCTGCCAGAACAGCTTCTGCTTCAACACAATATTCATCATCCATTGCTAGCTGCAGACAATTGGGCAGCGCTTCGACAACAGTTACATTAATATCCCGCCCTTTTCTGCATTCATCCGCAAATTCCACTCCAATAAAACCACCTCCAATGATCACTAGATCCTTGACGGATTTCATCGCTTCAAAAACATCGCCGAGGTAATTGAAATCTTTTTTAATTGGATAAATGTTTTTTTTCTCAATTCCGGGAATAGGTAATTTCATCGGAAGGGAACCTGTGGCAAAAACCAATTTATCATATTGGATTTCCCCGTTGCCTTTGAGCGAAACCACTTTCTTTTCTCGGTCTACACTGATAGCTTCATCTTTAATCAATTCTATACCATTGTTTTCAAGCAGCCCATCTGGTATTACATTGTTCTCTGGTCCACCAACGGTTCCATATATGTATGGGATACCGCATGGTATTAATACAGTGCCTTCTTTTCTGACGAGGACAACTTTTTTGTCTGGATAATGTCTCCTAGAACTTACACCAGCAGTTATTCCAGAAAGTCCCCCTAAAACTAACACATCGGTCTGTTGCATATTACTTCTCCTTTTTTAATACCTAATAATATTCTGCTTGATTTGGTGTCTATTTTGATTA
>CAZILY010000195.1:0-3252 GCA_964540175.1 uncultured Pelolinea sp.
TTTTGTCAGCTCAATAGAACATTCAATTGGCGTAAATTATGGCGTGAAAATATTTTTTAAAACATAAAAATATTTTCATATTTAGAAAAAGAACAAGTAACCCTCCATCCTTTCCTTGGCTATTGAAGGAAGGATGGTTTATATATTCCAAAGGATTACATTGTATTTTTATCTACATTATTTGACACGTAAAGAAAATACTAATATTGAAATAAAAGAAAAGCCCCGGCTTGGCTCGAACGAGATTTGAATTTGTCACTGTGAATTCAAAGGTCATTTGTTTAAATCAACTAATTTGAAGTCAGGTTGGTTAAATTATCCACGGCTTCCGGCGAGAATCTAAGCTAGATCATAGAATTGCCGATCAGGGTACATCTTGATTTAGAAATGGGTAATTAAGGAAGAGATCAGTTTTTCGGTTTATTCTGATCTTTCCTGCCACATCCGTTTTTCCGCAAGCTTTAGGTGATCCTTTAGAGAATCACCTTGATTTGCAGTAGATACACCGATTGAAATATTGATGGGCTGCTTGGTGTGTTTCTTGTTGTACGCATCGATCTGCTTTTCTATGCGGCCAATGACTACCTGTGCGGTGGCGGGGTCCACGTTGGGCAGGATGACGGCAAACTCATCTCCACCATAGCGGGAGAGGATGTCTTCCGGGCGGAACACTTTAGCAAAGAGCCGGGCGACATTGATGATCATTTGATCGCCTGTTTTGTAACCGTGTGTTTCGTTGATTGTTTTCAGATCCTGTAGTTCTGATGTGATGACGCTGATGGGAAAGAGGCGGCTTTTTTCCAGGCGGGATAGTTCGGTCTCAATGAAAAGGCGGTTATAGAGCCCGGTGAGGGCATCGTGTGTGCTGAGGAAGGGCACGTTTCCGGTTGATCCGTTGAACTGCAGATCCAGCAAATGGGGCTCGCGGCGCATGGCGCCCATGGCCGCGATGAGGATGATGCCAATAATGATGCTGATCGACAACCAGATGAAAATAGAATAGAGGGTTTTGCCAATCGGTGTGAGGTTAACTGAGGGCAGGAGGTTTCCGGACGCCGATAGTCCACTTAAGACGATAAACACCGTAATGACCAGGAAAATCGCGATCCAGCGGTCGCTTCGATCAAGAAAGAGGATGGCCAGGATCGCAAAGAGCAGGAGCCCCATCGGTCCGGAAATATCATTGGTGGGGCCGCCCAAAAAATAGGTCTGCATGGTGACGGCAATCAGGATACCTCCCAATATCGTCCGGCTGGCAGCTCGAATTTTGTCTGAACGAATAAACCAGAAGGTCAATAATGCCACGACAAGAATCAGAGATTCTATCAGCATATCCGTCCAGTGGGCTGGCGGAAATGCGGGGTGCAGTGTCATGACTATCCGGATGGTAACAAAAACTGCACCAAAGATCATGAAAGCTAAACATAAGATGATCAGGATGCGCGCAATGAGCCCTTTTTCAAAAGCATCTTGAATACCCAGCCATTCAAAGAATTTTTTCATATAATTCACCTGGTCACCATAATACTTAAATATTTTGTTGTAAAAGAGGTTTTAGGTAGAGATGAGGAGCAAAAATTCCACACCAATGAATACAATATATTATACATAATAAATCTCCATACCTGAACTTATTTATGAAATCAACAAAGTGAATTTTGGGAAAGATTGTTGTCTAACTGATTTGGAAAAACCCTTTACGTATATTTAAAAAATATCTAGTTTGGAATTCGCCATACAGCGATTAGCCCGTCAGAGTTGACAGCGGCAAGTGCGCTGCCATCTGGTGCGAAGGCCATATCAGTGATAGAACCTCCGCTGAGTGTTAATTCAGCTGGTTTGCAGAATTCATCCAGATCGATAATGGTGATCAAGTTTTCTTGAGCAATTGCAACCAGATGTGTGTTTGGACAGAAGGTAACCGCATCATAGGACGATTCGCTGTTCATGAGCATACGCGTTTCCCCTGAATCAGTGTCCCAGATCAGGATCAATGGCACAAAATGTCCCTGCACCATCCCGGCGGATGCCGTGGCGAGGTATTTTCCATCGTGGGAAAGCGCCCAGCTAACGATGAAATCCTCATGGTCAAATACCATGCTCATTTCTCCGCTCTCAATATTCGTCAGCTGTATCCTCCCACGCGAAACCCAGACGATATGCTCTCCATCATCACCGAAGCGGGCTGTGTAAACAGGAGCGGCGGTATCAAACCCAGATAGGGTTTTAAGCACATCTCCGCTGTTTGTATCCCACAGTGTTACCAGGAGGTCCTCCTGCGAGGTTGTCAACATCCTGCGCCCGTCAGGTGAAAAATCTATCCGTCCAATAAAATAGTCCGGGTGAATGGTCAGCGTTTTGTTGGCGGTAGTGAGATCGAATAAACCTATGTTTTGGCTATCATCAGAAAATGCCACCGTTTTTCCATCGGGAGAAGCGGCGGAGAGGGAAGCGGGGACTTCATAAGAGAACACCTTCTCAATTTCAAGTGTTTGCGCGTCCAGAAGTGATGCACTGCCATCGGCTGCGGCGGTGATCGTTTGGCTGTCCTGCGCCCACACGATCTCATGCGGAAAACTGATCGTGCCGGATACAGAAAGTTTAAGTTGAGAGAAGTTTTTGGGTGTGATATGGACAGATGTTGGCTGAGTGAATGTAGTAGGAACAATAGGTTCATCTGGGGGAAGTTGAGGTTGGCAGGAAGATAATAAAAGAACGGCCAGACAGAAAGAAATTTCCTTGAACTTATGTAGGTTAGCCATCATTTACTCCTTGAATAATTTCTATTGTAGCAGAATCTATTTTGGTTTTCAAACATGTACAGAACTATTCAAACTGTATGGCAACAAGATGTTTATTTCTTGATAGATAAATGGGTTGTTAACCGGGGAGTTCCCTGTTGTTATGAAAGATTCTATTCGTTAACTCCTCCATCTCCTGTAAGCAGGAGGAGGGTTGGGATGAGTGCTTTGGGGTAACAAATTGCCCTCAGATTTGGAGGTAAATCTCCAGAAAAATTAAGGCAAAAAAAGCGCCCCCGGCGTGACTCGAACGGGCTTTGAATTCACTGGGGGTGAGTTCAAAGGTCATTTGTTTAAATCAACTGATTCGAAGTCAGGTACTCATTGTGTCCACACAGTGTTACAGTGTCCATGCAGTACGCAAGGCTATACGAAAACTGTTCATTGTGTCCATTATTTCCACCCTGTTTCATTCCAATTGCACCCGAATTGCACCGGGAAAGGCGACTCA
>CAZILY010000196.1:0-3242 GCA_964540175.1 uncultured Pelolinea sp.
GTGCTATTCTTTTTTTCATAACTTCCTCCTCAATTAAATTACTGATCTGAGATCAAATATGATCACATAAGTTTTTTGATAGGTTGGTTTATTAGACTGTATATCCATTATATCTATTTTAACCACATTATCAATCATCATTATAGATAAATGTTGCAAGAATTATGCCGAAGTTGGCTCTTACCGATCCAATTCGCCGCTGTTCACATACCGCTTGAGCTCATCCACGCTCAGGTCTTTTATGCCCAGCTTGTCGATCGTGCGTCCGCGCCGGTAGTAATCCGTTTGGTGGATGATGCACGCCAGCCGGATGATGCTGTCCATCGCCCGTACGGAAATGCCGTACTGTTTCCCGATCGATGCGATCGGCATCAGGCTCATTGGCACATCTTCAAAAATATAGCGGTGGGACAGCGTGGAAGGTGCTTTGATCCCGAAATACCCGCTCTGGTTGTGGATCGCGTCATGCAGGTTTTTCCCTTGAACGTTGTATGCCATTTCCAGCCATTCCATTGCGGTGCGCGCTCTGATGCCCAGCGCGGAAGCAACCGTCACGCGCTCGCGGTCCAATGCTTCTAAAACGACTGCGACCGATGGGGTGACCCCGTCGATATAGAATTCAAAATCGCCGTGCGTGGACTCGATCCGTCCGGCATTCAGGATCGTCAGCGCGGGGTGGAAAATAGCGCCCATATTGTTCAAACCGGTTTGCAGGACATTCACACCGTCGATGAACTGCGGATATACATCTTCGATCGCATTTAGCACCTGTTCCGTGTGAATGGCTGGCAGTGCTGCCAAAGGGACTGCTTCTTTGATGCGGAAGATGCGCCCCTGCGCGGGTCCATCCGCGCGGCTGGCATAAATGAATGTTTCCGCTTCTGCCAGGATGATCTTAGCTGTGTTGCCTTCTTTTCGGCGTGTTAAATCAAATTCGATCGCCCCGAACGTCCTGCCCGGGTTCAGGATGATGATCTGCCCGTCTTTCATATGAGGGGCCATCACTTTTGCCAGGTCGGCATGCGCGGATGAAGGGACCACCAGCATTACAATCTCTGCGTTGCGCAGGGCTTCTTCCATATCCGAGGTGGCTAATTTTATCGATCCGAATCCATGCGGTCCGGATGGATAGCTTTCCAGTTCGATCCCCTTACGTTTTGCTAGGACCTCAATTCGGGAGTACGTGCGGTTGTAAACCGTCACTTCTTTTCCCATTAAGGCCAGATGAGCGGCCATTGATTTTCCGCCGTGGCCGGCGCCGACTACTGTATATCGTGTTGGGTATGCCATTCTGTCCTCCAAATCTTATAAGAACTTTTTGAGTCGTTGTGTTTCTGTGATTTTATCCCCTTTTTCGTCAATAGCTTCACATGCGCCATTGATGATCCGTGTCTGGATTGTACCAGGTGCGAAAGGATTATTTTTTAAATGCGGCGCGTCCAATATCCCGCTGGAAACTGCTTCTGTCAAACACTCCGGGTCTGTAAATGGATCACTACCGCTGTTTTTTGCTAAATTACTAATCGCATTGAGTGTAATGCGTGCTTCACTGATAAGTTCATCTTTTCGTTGCTGGATGGCAGCATCTTTCAGCATGTCTGGCTGCCCTTTGAGTGCATTCTCGATCGAGCGCCGTGCCATCTGGCAGGCGTCAATGATGTCATTTGCGGTTGCGGCGTGGTGCGCTTCCGTATGCCCGACCACATGCAGGATGTGCGGCCGCAGAGCCATCTGCAAGTACACACTGGCTGCCAGATGTGCCCTTGCAGCATTTTGCTCTAAAGGAAAACTGAGCAGGCCTGTACGTGTTTGCCGCCAAATGCGGAAAGATTCGTTTTCTAGCTCCTCGCTCAAGGTAAGCGCCGCGCTCATTTTTGCCAGGTCCATTGCATCTGAAGTGCCGGGTGGGCTATTGAACATCATCTGCGCGATAAAATCCTGTACACCGAATGCGCGTGCGTTATAGGCGGACAGGTACGCGGAAACCACAAAGATCACATCCGATGCATCCCGCATTCCCCAGTGGTGCGGTTCGTTCACTTCTAACGGAAAGCCGCGCTCCCCATAAAATGCCATCACTTTCTGGTGCTCACGAATGCTGCCAGCTAAGTCCCATGGTCCCCGCCCATCCATCTGGTTGAACCACAGCAGAGGGATTGCCGGCCAGGCAATGTGAATGGTATCAATATACATCTGTGCCAATTCAAGAAAATCATCTGTCCCGGAATAGGTGCGCATTAATGGGAAATTCCCGCGTCGGCTGGCGTTGAACAAGTCCCGATAATCCTGAGGGCTGCGTACTGGAACACCCCCTGCGCCTGTCTGCCGAACGTCCTGCTTTTCTGGGTGAAAGAAGTTTGCCTGGGCATCCTGATCGATACCCAGCGAAACAATATCTAAGACTTTGGAATCCGCAATTATTTTAATCCCTTCTCGTGTGGCTTCCATTGTTGGCAGGCCGAAATGATGCCGCAGAAGGGGGTATGGCGCTTTCCATTTTATACGCTCAATAGTGGTTTGTGGATAGCGGACTTCTTTTGCGGTTTGCGCGGATTCTCCTTTGAGAAATGCAAGAACTTCCTCATAGGTCTGCGTTCCGTTAAAAACAGCGTCAAAAAACCCTAATTTTTCTGCACGCTCTGCTACCGGCGGCGTTCCGCCAAAAGCGAATTGCACACCCTTTTCGCGCAGGTGGTCTGCGTTTTCGGCGAATTGAGCCAGTAGACGCTCGCCCGTTTCTGGCGTCAGGCGGTAAGAAACAGCCAGAAGATCCGCCCTCTCTGTTTCTGCGGCCTGGATGGCCTGATTGATCGAGACTGCTGGCCCCAAAAAAACAGTCCGCCATCCTGCCTGTTCCGCTAACTTGAGGAAGTTGAGCACACCGGCAACATGGACACATTCCCCTAAGGCACACGCCACTACCGTTTTCTGTAATTTATTAATCATAAGTTTCTCTAATAATATAATATTTTCAGGTTAAAATGTGAAAAATTATTAATTGTTTTTAAGTGGATGAATTGTGGTGAAAAATGGCAGCATTGAAATTCTTGTTAGCGGGGGAATCGTGGGTATCGTCCAGCACGCATTTCAAAGGGTGGGATTTCTTTTCAAGCACACTTTATGAAACGGGTGTGGAATACCTGGAGAAGGTTTTTGATGGGACAGATATTGAGTTTATCCATATGCTCAGTCATATCGCATCAAAAGAGTTTCCGTCTTCTATGGATGCGCTGAATGAGTTT
>CAZILY010000197.1:0-3216 GCA_964540175.1 uncultured Pelolinea sp.
CTTTCCAAGCTGACATCCGTGGGTTCGAATCCCACCGCCCGCTCTTTTTATTTAACCCTGATTATTTTTGTTTCTTCGCCCAGCTGTCGATGGTTTTCTCGACCGATTTCTTTAACCCAGTAATATCCAATGGTTTGCCGGATGGGGCAGCAGGAGCAGGAGCAGAAGTTGCGGGTGCGGCAGCTTTTCCATAAGCGAAATCATTAAGTTCTTGCAGTGTGCCGTTGAACCAGTTCAGGTCGATGCTTTTGCTTTCGGCGCCGAATGCCAGTCCATCGCCATTGGCGCTGTACTGCCAGAAGGTCCAGGGTTTCCCCATGCCAGACCACGGTTGGATTTCCATTGGCTTGGATACGCCAGACTGATAGGTTTTAAAATAATGTGCTATCCACAGCGGGTAATAGGCCCATTTTTGCTCAAATTGCTTGGTGATCTTGTTGCGCCCATGAATCCTCCAGTAACCTGGTGAGGTGTAGATCATTGGCCTGCGGTTGGTTTTGTTTTCGACTTCAACCAGGAATTGCTCCAACAGTGAATTGGATGGATAGCGGCTGCCTTTGCGGGGTGCCTCAAAGTCAGCGACAGGCGGCAGTTCGCCCGGATCATCATAGAGAATGTCACTGAACATACGTGCCTGGACAAGGCCGGATAGGTCCCAGCGCAGGAAGTGGTAGCCCCCGCGCAGCAGTCCGGCATCTTTGGCGGATTCCCAATTGTATTCAAAGTCTCGGTCGATCCCGCCGCGTTCAGATACCTTGATGAACACGAACTTAGCACCCTGATCAACTGCTTTTTTGAAATTCATCTTCTGCGGCGTGGACTTATCATCCTGCCAATGGCTGATATCTATTCCTTTTATCATGTGTATAATCTCCTGACTATAATTATACAGAATATTATAAATAAATCATCATCAAAAAGAATATTTAGTAAAATTAATTAGAAGAAAATCATTGGAGGCACGCATGGATACGAACAAATTAAACGTGGGATTGGTGATTGCCCGTCCGGTCAAGGACAGCGATCATCCCCTGTCCGAATTAGAGAAGTTCACAACGGATGAGAAGGCAGACATCATCCTCTTCCCGGAAGATCATATCTATTCAGATAGATTAACTGATTTGCAGGAGATCGCGAGAAACAGAAAGAAGTGGATCGTGAGCGGGATGGAAGACCGGGATACGGGTGAAAAAAAATATAAGCATGCCGTGATAGTGAACCCGCAGGGTGAGATCATCGGTCGGCACCGCAAAACTTCGCTTACTTACGATGAGCTGTCCAAGGAATTCAGTCATGGGGACACCATCCAGGCGGTAGAAACTGATTTCGGTATGGTTGGTGTGGCAATATGCTATGAAATGCACTTCCCGGAGGTGGCACGGATATATGCGCTGCAGGGAGCTAAGATCATCTTTAATCCGGTTGGCACCGGTATGTGGCATGATACGCAGTTCCAACAGTGGAATGGGGTTGGGCGTACGCGCGCCAGTGAGAACGGGATATTTACTGTTGGCTGCAGTCACCAGAATGATGCGGTTCCCTTCGCATATGCCTATGCTCCCGATGGGGGCTGCCTTACCCAAACGCGTGATGCGAATCGTATGGTTACTGTTACATTGGATCTTTCCCTGTGCTTTGGTATGTTCCTGGAACATCGTCAGCCGCATTTATATGCGAAATTGATCGAAGGTGGAAAAAAGGACTGACAAAAGATAGGTTCAGGCGGGCTCTCTCTTGAATAGTTCTTCCAGCATTTTCTAAAGAAGAAGATAATATAAACCATCAAAATTGTTATGGTAATTTTCAATGAAATGTGTTGTTAGCAGGTTAAGAACGTTTGTAAAAAGATTTGCTTGAGCGGAAATATTACATAGGATTTCAACTTATAAAAAAAATTCTGGAGCATAAAAAAATGATTTCAATAACCGTATCAAAATTTTGGAGGACGGCTTATCCCGGGGCGGTTGTGGGAATAATGGCTTTAAAGAATGCCGCCAACCCCAAGAAGAGTGACGCGCTCGAAAGCAAGAAAAGAGAGTTGGAAAATTTGCTTCGAGCCCAGGTTTCTGCTAAGTCAGACCTGGTGGCTTTGCCGATCATCCAAGCATATAACGTCTACTATAAAGCTTTTCGAAAGAGTTACCATGTTCTAAATCAGCTCGAATCTATTGTTTTTAAGGGAAAATCAATCCCTAACATAATTACGCTTGTTGAAGCCATGTTTATCGCTGAGCTGAAAAACAAGATATTAACAGCCGGGCATGACCTGAATGCATTAGAGTTGCCCATTACGTTAGATATATCGAAAGGTCATGAGCGGTATATGATGATGAATGGCAAGGAACAATCACTAAAACCTGGGGATATGATGATGACTGATAATCATGGGGTCATTTCCAGTGTGATATATGGTCCGGATAAGCGTACTCGAATAACACAAGAAACAAAAAATCCACTATTCGTCGTCTATGCTCCTCCTGGTGTAGGTGAGGACCGGGTTATCCAGCATTTACGGGATATAAGAGGGTATATTGAGCTATTTTCTCCTGAGGTGTTTGTAGGTTTATCTGAAACTCATGTTGCTCGAGAAAAATGAAAAAGAGCATCTAATCTGGATGCTCTTTTTATGTTTTGTAAATGTGAAAATCTAAGGCGTGCAATTGGCGTGGAAGTTTATTGGACCAAAATACTGATGGTTGGGGGAATCAATATAGACTTTCGCCCAGTAATCGCCGGTGGAGGTAATGTTCATTGTATGCTGAATAATCTTTGATCCCGCGCTGGCGAAATCAATTGATTTTGTAGGCAAGGGGCATGCTTTGCTGTCCTCCCACTTAAAGGAAACAATTCCAGCAGCCGACGTAGTGATCTCTGAACTAACGACTACGTCTCCGGGGCATGCCATGTCGATGGATAAATGCGGCATATAGAATGTCACGCTGGTTACCGCAAACGCGGATGGGGGAGCTCCGACTGTGATCTTGACCCAATATTTTCCAAGATTATCTCCATCGTCCGACTTGATGCGCCATACGCCGGTGTAATTACCATTGCTGGCGGGGGCGGTCAGGTCGATCTCAAAGGAATAGGTTTCACCTGGTTCAACCACGTGATCAAGTTTCATGGATGAAGGGCCATTCATCTGGTCGCCTTCTTCAAATACGAATTTATAATCCGTTGTCCAATCGCAGGTTCCATTTTTGCGAATTACCCATG
>CAZILY010000198.1:0-3210 GCA_964540175.1 uncultured Pelolinea sp.
GGCGTAGGTAAGAGTGTTGTTCAAAAATTCAAAGAGGAAGCAGGTGCGACAGAATGCCGTACAATTACGGAGAAGTCGTTTTCTGACTGGAATGATTTCCAAGGGCATATATCCTCTTCTGATAAATGTACAGGATTGATCGAACTTGCCACAACTGAAGCATCAAATGCTATCAAAAGATTGATATGAAAGGTCCTTAGGAGTGAGCCACATAGGGTTCAAGGATAAACCCACTTCACGGACCTATGGCAGCACATAACCAGGCTCTTGCAGCCGACAGCTAATCGCTGCGGCTGAAGAGCGTTGTTAGCCCTTTGGAGAAAAAATGAGCGAAACAGTATTCACAAAAGTTGACTATGACCTTGGCTCATTAGTCAAATACATTGGTTTTGGTGACATTGGTTTGCCCGACATCCAGCGGCCATTTGTCTGGAAGAACGCAAAGGTTCGCGATCTATTTGATTCCATGTACAAAGGCTACCCAGTGGGCTATCTTCTATTCTGGCAAAACGCAGTGGCTGACGCTACACGAACCATCGGTACCGATAATAAGCAGAAACCGCCCCGTCTTGTTATCGTGGACGGCCAGCAACGCCTGAGTTCCCTGTATGCCGTTATTAGGAATATTCCAGTGTTACGGGAAAACTTTGAAAACGAACAAATCAAGATTGCCTTTAATCCACTGGAAGAAAGATTTGAGGTGGCCGACGCGGCCATTTGCCGTGACAAATCTTTTATCCCAGATATCTCTATTTTATGGAGTACGGATGCAAAAATAACCCGAATTATTCGTGACTACCTCGAAAATCTGCGGATAAACCGCGAAATAAGTGAACCCGAGGAGTTGGTTATTGAAGATCGCATTCTCAAACTTCAAGGATTGTTGGGTTTTCCCTTCACGGCCTTGGAATTGGCCTCCGATATTGACGAGGAGGCGGTGTCGGATGTGTTCGTGCGTATCAACAGCAAAGGTACACCGCTGAACCAGGCGGATTTTATCCTGACCTTGATGTCGGTTTTCTGGGATGAGGGGCGCGCCGGACTAGAGCGTTTCTGCCGCAAATCCCGCAAACCCTCAAAAGCCGAGGCGTCGCCATTTAACCACTTTATCGAACCATCCCCGGATCAGTTATTAAGGGTCGGCGTCGGCGTGGCATTCAAACGCGCTCGTCTCAAATACTTCTACTCGATTTTGCGCGGTAAGGATTTGGAAACCGAAAAATTCAGCGATGACCGTCGGGTGCAGCAGTTTGAACTCCTCAAGAATGCACAGCAACGCACACTGGACCTGCAATACTGGCATGATTTTATGAACTGCATCCGTCAGGCTGGTTTTCGCAGTGGAAAGATGATCAGTTCACAAAACAACCTACTATTTTCCTACATGCTTTACCTGATTGGCCGCACTGAATACAGAGTCCCCGAGTTTGGCCTTAGGAGGGTGATTGCGCGGTGGTTTTTTATGTCGGCGGTCACCGGTCGCTTTACCGGCTCGCCAGAATCCGCAATGGAATTTGATTTAGCCCGGTTGCGTGACGTGGAAACCGCTGATGAATTTTTAAAAACACTAACCTCAATTTGTGACATCACGCTGACCAATGATTTTTGGGCTGTATCGCTTCCCAATGATCTGGCTACCTCCTCTCCACGTAGTCCATCGTTATTCGCGTACCATGCGGCACTGGTGCTTTTGGATGCTCGGGGGCTATTCTCAAAAATCAAGGTAGCCGACTTGATCGATCCGTCGGTACATGCCTATCGTACCGCTGTGGAGCGGCATCATCTTTTCCCAAAAGGCTTCCTGAGCAAGCAAGGCATTAAAGCCATCCGCGAAACCAACCAGATCGCTAACTACGCTTTGGTGGAGTGGGGCGACAATGCTGGCATCTCCGACCAAGCACCTGCGGATTATCTGCCCGACATGAAGGCACGGTTCACTCAGGCGGAACTTGAGCGGATGTACCGATTGCACGCTCTGCCGCCAAATTGGGAGCACCTGGATTATCGCGATTTTCTGGAGAAACGCCGCGAACTGATGGCACAGGTGATTGCCGAGGGTTACGCTACCCTTATCACCGGGAAAATCGAGCAAGAGTTGGTCGCGGCTGAATTCGATCTCTCAAAGGTGGTTGTGAATGGCGAATCCGAAGCAGTTGAATTTAAGTCCACCCTGCGCACCAATCTGCACACCGGCAACAAAGACACTCGCATGGAGCTGTCAGTGCTCAAGACTCTGGCCGGCTTCTTGAACACCAACGGCGGTATGTTGATTATAGGTGTTTCAGATGATGGTAGCCCGGTAAGTATCCAGGTAGATGATTTCGCCAATGAAGACAAGATGAGCCTGCATCTAGTGAATATCGTCAAAACTCGAATGGGCGTCCAAGCCATGACCAGTCTTCACGCTCATTTTGATGACCACGGCGATTGCCGGGTGATGGTTGTGAAGTGCCGTAAGTCCCCCACGCCGGTATTTCTCAGGGATGGCGATACGGAGCGGTTCTATATTCGTACAGGGCCTTCTACCACAGAGTTAAGTGCTAGCCAGACACAGGAATATATCAAGCAGCGATTCAAGGGCTATCCAAGCTAATCAGCCGACGCAAGAAACCGCGCGGCTGATTAGCGGCCGTTAGACGAAAAAGTGATGTATGAACACGGATAGATTCAAAAAATTAAGGAAAAAGGCTCTTTCTAAACTATTTAGCAAGAAAGAAGTGAGCGCAATATGGAGGAAAATAGTTCGCGGCCAGTTGCGCACGCTCGATTTCAAAGATTTATATGACCATTATGATTTCAATTACAATATTGAAGAGCGGAGTACCGCTATTCGCAATGACATACTTAATGGGACATATCGAGTTTCACTGCCTTTGATTTATAGGCTTGAGAAAAAATATGGCGTTTGCAGGCATATCGTCATACCTCAGCCAATCGACGCACTTGTGCTACAGGTTTTGGTTGAATCTGTCGCTGAACAGATTATCGAGCGCCAGCCTTCCAAGAATGCTTTTTACTCTCGTGATAAGCATAACGTAGGCAAGCCACATGAGGCAGCAGAGTATGGCTTCTCATTCAGAAAGCTATGGAAGAAACTACAAAAGGAAATTTATCGATTTAACGATGAAAAGAAACTACTTATCGTTACCGATCTGTCTAATTAGTGCCTGACCGATAACATAGAATTGCTTATTTTTCAACCTGTTACAC
>CAZILY010000199.1:0-3201 GCA_964540175.1 uncultured Pelolinea sp.
GGAATTGAAGACCAGGGTTGGGTCGCCTGGTTTGTGATCGCGGCGGTGACAGGAAGACCCATTACTATTTTCGGTGACGGTAAACAGGTCAGGGACCTTTTATTTGTGGATGACCTATTGACAGCTTATGATCTGGCAGTCGAAAACATTGATAAGACCGCAGGACAAATATATAATATTGGAGGCGGCCAGGAGAATATGCTGTCCATTTGGAAGGAATTTGGACCGTTGTTAGAAAAAGAACTTGGGCAGGAAATCCCTGTCTCCTGGGAGCCCTGGAGGCCAGGGGACCAGCGGGTTTTTATTGCTGATATACAAAAATCTGCCCGCGATTTTGGTTGGAAGCCGAAGATTGATGTTGAAACGGGTATCCAAAAACTATTTGATTGGGTAAAAGCCAACCGGGATTTGTTTTAGGAATTTTTATTAATTAATTTTCAAGCAGCGGATTTATCGCCATGAAGATACTAACTGTTCTGACATATTACCGGCCTCACACCAGCGGGTTAACGATATATGTGGAACGTATGGCAAAATCCCTTGTAAAGCTGGGACACGAAGTGACAGTGCTGACTTCCCAGTATGATAAAAGCCTACCCCGGGAAGAAATCCAGGATGGTGTCAGGATCATTCGCGCCCCCGTATTATTTCGGGTAAGCAAGGGCGTGATCATGCCCACTCTTGGCTGGCTGGCCTGGAAGTTGGTGTTAAGCCATGATGTGGTCCATTTGCATCTTCCGCAATTCGATGCCGCCGGGATCGCTTTGCGTGGACGAATCCTTAATAAACCTACTCTGATCACTTATCATTGTGATTTACTGCTGCCAAAGTCCTTCTTCAACAGGATAATCAATGCTGTGGTGCATGTCATGAACTATTTAGCCGGGATGCTGGCGGACAGGATTGGCGCCTATACGGATGATTTTGCTGCTCATTCTCCTTACCTTCAGCGCTTTAAGGAAAAAGTACGGGTGATCCTTCCCCCAGTGAGCATGCCACCCGCATCTCCTGATATTATCAAGGAATATTTCAGTACGATCAATCCCCAGGGTAATTCACCGGTAATTGGGATGGCTACCCGGTTTGCAGTAGAAAAGGGGGTGGAAATTCTGATCAATGCCATGCAAATCGTGATGGAATCTTTCCCCCGAGCCATGGTCCTGTACGCCGGTCAGTACCAGGATGTGATGGGCGAAAGCGCTTATTATCAGAAATTATTGCCCAACATCCAGTCATACCAGGAAAAAGGACAATGGGATTTTCTGGGAGTATTAAGCCCGGAAGAGATGACCCTCTTTTACAATTGCCTGGATGTGCTGGTTGTTCCCAGTCTCAATTCTACAGAGACTTTTGGCCTGGTACAGATCGAAGCCATGCTCCAGGGTACACCCACGATCGCTTCGAACCTGCCTGGTGTGAGGGTTCCGTCCCGATTGACCGGGATGGGCGAGGTGGTTCCCATCGGAGACGCTGGCGCTCTGGCTGAGGCGATCATAAAAATTGTGTCACAGCCAGAAAAATATCAGGGATCACCAGAAGAAATAGCAAATACTTTTGATCCTCTGGTGAACGCAGCTGCTTATGAAACAATTTACAAAGAACTACGAGGGGATCTGTCTTGAAAGATTATCTAACACCTCATTTAAGAGATCTTCCTTATTTCCGGGCCTTACTGCGAGCGGTGGAGGCTCGTTTTTATAAGGATATCTCTCTACCGGGTCCTGTTCTTGATCTGGGCTACGGGGTTGGCCATTTTGCGAGCCTGGCTTTCCTGGAGCCACTGGATATGGGTTTGGATCCCTGGTGGGGACCGATTCAGGAAGCAGGGATCAGATCGTCCTACCAGGGACTTGTCTGTGCAGAAGGAAATAAAATACCCTATCCAACCGATTATTTTTCCAGCGCAGTCAGTAATTCTGTATTGGAGCATATACCTGATCTAGATCCTGTCATCAGGGAAACCGCCCGGGTGCTGAAACCTGGAGCTCTGTTCATATTTTTTGTACCCAATCACCGGTTTCCGGATACGCTGTCGATCAGCAATGGGTTGGACAAGATTAAGTTTGGGGGATTGGCTAATCTATACAGGGGTTTTTTCAACCGTATCTCGCGGCATTATAATTGTGATTCCTTCGGTACCTGGAAAGAAAGGCTGGCGAAATTTGGATTTGTGATCGAAAACTTGTGGGATTATTTTTCTCCTTCGGCCTTACATGTCCTGGAATGGGGTCACTATTTTGGTGTGCCATCCTGGGTTTCAAAACTAATCTTTGGTCGCTGGGTCCTTGCTCCTGCTCGATGAAATTTATTCCTGACTGATAGTCTGGTCAGGCCGCATTATAATCGTGATACAAGGAGCCCAGAGGGCGTATATTCTTTTTATATAACAAGACGGATTGAATGATCTGATCTACTTTGAGAGCAGGTATTTATGGAAGAACCGAGTGTCCTTGATTACGTTTTAGAGAAACTGAAATTCTGGCGCAAAAGCAGCCTGGTAATTCCTCCTGCGGAGAAGGGGTCTGAGCCGGATAAGCCAGTCCCACCCAGAAGTGACTCCGAAAGAGGTTCCCGGAAAGTATACTTTTTTTTCCTGCCAACCCTTTTTGCGATCAGTGCTCAATTATTTGGCGAACCTGATAACCGCTCTGCGGCCTTGATGATCTTTTTCTATGCGGCAGCCGGGATAGCATTACTGCTGCTGATTATATTTAAGGACTGGAAGCTGGATAACCTTCTTCCGGATGAAGGGGAAGCGGGTGATTTTTCTGTTCGCTGGATCCCCTTCCTGGTTGGTAGTTTTTTATCTGTGCTGGCTTTTTTCTTTTTTACCGGCAATTTATTCAACTTGCTCAATGTCGGCTTCTGGATCGCTGGGTTGGGATTGATCTGGTGGTCTCTCTGGGTTCCTGAAGATTGGCTGGGGAAGATCAAAACTACCTGGCAAAAAATCATAACTAACGGTTTTAGGGTCACTCCCTGGATGATCCTGGTTGTTATCGTGTTTCTGATCACAGTATTCTACAGATTTTATTTACTTAATCAGGTTCCACCGGAAATGTTCAGCGATCATGCGGAAAAACTGATTGATGTCACAGATGTGCTTCGAGGGAACACCTTTATATTCTTTCCCCGTAATACAGGAAGGGAAGCCATCCAGATGTACCTGACCGCCGCGATGGCGAAAATCTTTGGCACTGG
>CAZILY010000200.1:0-3172 GCA_964540175.1 uncultured Pelolinea sp.
ATCCCGTTTTTTGATGATGATATCAACTGCTCGCATAATTCACCTCAAATATATTTTTCTTTTTATTAACAAAATCCCTCCTAAGAGGGATTTTGTTACATCTCTATTTAAACTATTCTTTTGTTTTCAGAAATATAGCTGTCTTACGACTAGTTCCTTCGCCAACACTTTCTGTGGTAACAAAAGGATGATAGCGCAATTCTAGATGAATTAACCGGCGTTCATTTGCCGGCATAGGTTCGAGCACCTGTTTTCTTCCAGTTTGCACAACCTGGTCTGCCAAACGCCGTGCAATTTGCCGAAGCTGCCTTTCTCTGCGGAATCGATATCCTTGGACATCAATCATCAGGGGAACCCAACTGCCAACTTCCTGGTTTAACATCAGGCTTGTGATATATTGCAGAGAGTTCAATGTCTCCGCTCTACGGCCAATTAGAATACTGAGATCTTTACCAGTAATCTCTATCAGTACCATAACGCGATCATTTTCATCCTCGGGCTCGAGAATCCGGGAGGATACATTTGCGGTTAATTTCATTTTCTGCAGTAAGCTCTTAACAATCCTTTCTGCTTTAACCTTTCCTTCCTCCAATGGATCTTCAAACACTTCATTTTCTATATCAACAGGGCTTGATAGTTCTTTTTTCTCTTTTTTATTTTCTGTTGGAGATTCATCATCAATAGATAAAAGCACTCGTACCTGGCGATTTCCCATACCGAGAAAGCCGCCCTTCCCTTCATCAATTATTTCAACAGAAACCGCGTCTCTTGGTAGTCCCAATTGGTCCAAACCTTTTTCAACAGCTTCCTCAACAGACGGGGCACTAACCTCTAAAGTTGTTTTTTGCTCATTCATTTTTCTTTGCTCCCTACTTTTTATTTTCAGCACTCTTGTTAGGGAGTAATTTTTTAAAATCAAACCGTCCCAAGATCGCATATTGAATAATACTAAAGAGATTTGAAGCCAGGAAATATAGCGCCAATCCTGAAGCCAGAGAATACGCAAACCATCCCATCAGTAAAGGCATGTAAACATTCATCATTCCTGACATCTGGTTTGATTGGCTGTCCGCAGATGGTGTCGCCATCAACTTCGTTTGCAAGAAAGAAGTAGCTGCTACTATGATGGCCAGAACAGGAATTCCAAACGAGAGACCGGGGATAAAAAGCCTCTCCGGCTGACCGATATTCATCCACAAGAATTGGCTGTTTAGAGGTATCAAGGCTAAAGGCTCCTGCAACCCTGGAATAAAGGAAAACAAATCTTTCAGCCAGGGTGATATTTTTGGGATCAGGTTTAGCATCTGCAGTGGAGCATTTCCCATTGTCTGAATGATACTCTGATAAAGGCCAATGATGATCGGGAATTGAATCAGGGTAGGTAGGCAAGAAGCAAATGGGCTAATGCCTTTCGTTTTATAAAAACTCATCTGTTCTTGTGCTAATTTATCTCGGTCGTTCTTATATTTTTTCTGGATAGCAATCCATTCTTCGTCATTCTGCATTTCCTGCAGCGCTCGACTACTCTTGATCTGCTTTGACATCAACGGCCAAGAAATAAGTTTGATAATGATCGTGAAAAGGATTATCGCAAGACCAATATTTTCACCGATCAGATCGTAGATGAAAAGCAGGGCATTTATAAAGGGTTCTATTATGAGTGATTCCCACATGTTAATTTCCTATTCTTCTTTAGTTTATTTAATTAGTTGGCAAAAATGTCCAAATTCCAAAACCATTCAGATCGTATGCTACAAGCAAAGATTCCTTGCTGGCAGAAGCAAAAATAATCTGTTCTCCAACGATGTTTATCGTTGAATATATTGGATTTTCAATATTCGTGATCGTCTTTGCCTCTTTATTCAGGTTGATCGTAAAGATCTTTCCTTCATCTGTTGCGAACACAGCGCCTTCCTGATAAGCAGCACCACTGGCAACCAATTTTCCGCCTGCTGAAAAAGGCGATGACCAAATGGCTGAACCATCAAGCACACTGACTGCATAGATATTGCCGTCCTCATCTGCAACAAAAATAGCATCATCGATTACTACTGGAGTTCCCCAAACAGCTCCGAGAGCTCCATTGTCATTAAAACTCCACAACAGTTTTTCGCCTTTTACATCTATGGCGAAAAGAACACCCTCAATCGTAGCTACAAACACTACACCATCCTCTATAACCGGGCCGCTGACAATCGCCATCCCTAAATCAATGCTCCACTTTGGGTTTGAGAGAAGGGTTTTACTTCCATCCTTAGCATTTACCAGGTTGTTTTGTGAAAATTCCTTATCAAAAGCATAAAAATTATGATCCATTGAAGCAAGATAGATCATGTTCGCATCTGCAAGGGGTTTCGTCCAATTTGGGCCATCTGCCTTGAATTTCCATTGTAAATTACCTTCATTATCAAGAGCATACATATAATGGTCAGAATTTGGTGCGTATACCATGCCATCAGAAATCAGGGCTGCTCCAATATAACGATCATTCGCTCCATCAAAACCCCATTTTTTTATTCCGTTATTTTGATCAAGTCCGATTAATAATCCATTGTAATCCCCAATTACAACCAAACCATCATCTATAGCTGGGGCTGCATATACTTGCGTGGAGCGGTCTTCATCAGATGGATATTGCCATAGTAGACTGCCGTTTTCCAAATCAATTGCAAAGGTCTGGGATCCGTAGGAAAGATACCCTTTTTCCTCAAAAACAGAATACCCCGGCCAGCTAGATGCCGCACCTGCACCCGTGCATCCAGTTAAAAGAAGAAGCAGACTTGAAAAAATTATTAAAGTTGAAATTATTTTTTGTTTCATGTTTTTTTATTCCTTATAGATTTTATTTATGGTACAGGATCATACCCGCCAGGATTAAATGGGTTACAGCGGATAATTCTGTAAATCGCCATAAAAGAACCTTTTATAGCACCATATTTTTGTACTGCTTGAAAACCATAATGTGAGCAGGTAGGATAAAACCTGCAAGTATTATCAGGGAGGGCAGGAGAAATTATATTTTGGTAAAACCAGATAAGAACTAAAATGAAAAATTGCGGGAAATTAATAATCGTTAACTTAAATTCCCTTAATGGGATTTCTTTCGAATAATCGTGTTTAATTAACATTTAATTATTTAATAAAAAGACCAGCTTTTGAAAGTAATGCGCTA
>CAZILY010000201.1:0-3147 GCA_964540175.1 uncultured Pelolinea sp.
CCTAATTACAGATACCTTAATTATAAAGCCTACCTGTTTACATAAATAGGCAAGCAAACTATTGCATGGTTTCTGTCCATCGTCAACAAATCGATAATGTTGATTCAATAATTTATTTGTAGTAAAATGTTCCTATCTACCTGTTCATACAAGTAATCAGGGAAAGAGAAACTTTGGCAGAAAACATCATTAATCCGAGAAGGATCAATAAAGATTTACCTATCCCATATTATTACCAGATTGTACAAGTATTGCGTGAATCTATCGCAGACATCGAGGATAAGGACGGACAGGGGGAGGTTCCTCTACTTTCAGAAAATGAGCTTTGTGAAAAATTTTCTGTTAATCGCGGCACCATCCGGCATGCGTTAGATATGCTTGAAAGAGAAGGGCTGATATATAGAGAGAAAGGGCGTGGGACTTTTGTCCGCAGGCGTCGTGTGGAGTTAGATTTGTCCTATCTTTGTTCCACTACAGAGGACCTGGAAAATCGCGGGTGGACACCGAGCACAGAGGTACTCAGCATTATTCAAGTATCTCCTCGTAAACACATCCGCGCCAGTTTGAAACTGGATGAGGATACTAAAGTATGGGAGGTAAATCGGCGGCGTCTTGCCAATGGGGAACCGATCAGTCTACAGCAAACGTTTCTTCCGGTACCGCTGATGCCAGATTTATCCCAGAAGGATTTGACACAGTCTCTCTATTATCTTTGGAGGCAAGTTTATAATCTGCGCCCGGCTGATGGGGAACAGACCATCAGGACGAGGATACCCACGAACGAGGAGGCAGAACTTCTGTCAATATCGAACCGTGTCCCGATTTTTGAGATCACCCGTATCACCTATGACATCAACAGTCGCCCAATTGAATATCTGATATCACTATGGCGCGGAGATCGCTATGATTTTTATTTACGTCTAAGCAGCAAGTGAAGAAGTGGATTAATAGGATCTAAAAAAATGATTTTGGAATAATCTGTTTTGGAGGGAAGAATGTCAACCATCAAACATTATCTCGCGTTGGATCTGGGCGCGGAAAGCGGCCGGGCAATTTTGGGAACACTTGAAAAAGGAAAGATCACCTTATCCGAGGAGCATCGTTTTCTAACAGGTCCAGAATATTTACCCACTATGTATCCTGACAAGGTTCCAGACTTACTGGGTGGAGATAACAGTCTGGTATGGGATTTTGTTCGATTCTGGCATGAGATAAAAAAGAGTATCCGAATTGCATCAAAAAAAGTGAAACTTGAGGCTGTTGGAGTGGATACTTGGGGAGTTGATTTTGCGCTGTTAGATAAGAACGGACTGCTTCTAACTTCTCCTTATAATTACCGCGACAATCGTACTAATGGAATGATGGAAGAAGCTTTCAAGCGATTGCCTAAAGAAAGAATCTATGACATTACCGGTATCCAGTTTATGCAGCTCAATACGTTATATCAGCTGATGGCGCTGTCTTCTCGGGGTTCTCCTTTGATGCAAATTGCCAACAAGTTTCTAATGGTCCCTGACCTGATCAATTACTGGCTGACTGGAAGAGCTGTAGTTGAATTTACGGAAGCAACCACTTCCCAGTGTTATGATAGTCGAAAGGGAGAATGGTCTGAGGAGATCATTACGGCCATGGGATTTCCACGGCATATATTCCCGGAAGTTGTACTGCCCGGCACCATTCTTGGCTCCCTGCGAGAATCGGTTTCGGCAGAGTTATTATGTGAAACAACGGTTGTAGCGCCTGCCACACATGATACAGGTGCGGCAGTGTCGGCAGTTCCATCTGAAGTGGAGGATTTCATATGGATCAGTTCAGGCACCTGGTCAATTATTGGAATGAATACATTAAAGCCGGTGATCAACGAACTCAGCTATCAGAATAATTTCACAAATGAAGGTGGAGTTAATGGAACTTTCCGCTTTTCGAAAAATATGACGGGATTATGGATTGTCCAGCAGTGCCGCCATCAGTGGCAAACTGAGGGCAAAGCATATTCCTATGCCGAATTGACTGAGATGGCACAAAAAGCTTCACCTTTAAAAACATTTGTTGACCCGGATTACAAAGAGTTTTCACAGCCAGGAAATATGGTAGAGAAGGTTAAAAAATATTGCCAAATTTCGGGACAGCCTGTACCTGAAAATGAGGGAGAGGTAATCCGTGCTATCCTGCAGGGCTTGGCTCTGCGTTATCGCTATGTTGTTGAAAAGCTTGAAGAGATATCGGGTAGAAAGACATCCACCATTCATATTGTTGGAGGCGGAACGAAAAACCTTCTACTCAATCAATTTACTGCCGATGTGCTTGGCCGGAAAGTTGTGGTAGGCCCTGTTGAAGCTACAGCAACCGGCAACCTGATTGCGCAAGCTATCGCCATGGGAGATATTGCTAGCTGGCAAGAAGGTGCCTCAGTGATACGCAGCTCTTTTAAGATATCAACTTTCATGCCCGGTGATAAAACTCCATGGAATGCAGCATATGAATCATTTAAGAATAATTTCAAAAAGGCTGATCTTGCTTTTTAAAAAGGAGAGAAAAAAATTGAGTGTTATTTTACAGGTTCCTGAGAGATCTGCAATGGTGAAGATATCCCCAGGAACGTCTTTTGAGCAATACCAGAAGGGTTGAAAAGCGGTGATAGTTAGAAGTGTTGTAATGCGATTTGTTTTGATGGAGAATATGGTTTTCAATAGAAATGATGCAAGCTGAAAGTTTGACTCAGATGATATAAGGAGCAGGTAAGTGATTAAAACTAAATTTGAAGTATACAAACAAGGGGTTTTACCAAAAAAGGATAAAATTAGAATTTGGCCGTTATTCGGTGCAGGCATGGAAAATCTCGGCCAGGATGGGCAGATGATTGAGTTACCGATGCCGGAATATGGCTCGGATGAACTGCTTGTACGTCATGACGCTTGCGGTTTATGTTTTTCTGATATTAAAGTTATCCGATTGGGGCAGGAACATCCACGCATTTATAGAGATATGCAAAAAGAGCCAATCGTACTCGGACACGAAGTAGTTATGACTGTTGTGGGCGTGGGTGAAAAATTACGAGATCAATATAAAAAAGGCGATAAATTCATTTTACAGGCGGATATCTATGTGGATGGTGTTGGATATGCTTATGGTTATGAGATCCAGGGT
>CAZILY010000202.1:0-3143 GCA_964540175.1 uncultured Pelolinea sp.
CTGATGTCACCCTGGGTTTTGATACTGCCCTGGGTATTGCTACAGATGCTGTGGATCGCCTTCACAGCACCGCTCATAGCCACCACCGCATTATCCTTGTTGAGATTATGGGGCATAATGCTGGCTGGTTAGCGCTTGGGGCGGGTGTTTCTGGAGGAGCGGACGTGATCCTTATTCCGGAGATACCATTTGACACGGAAAAAATTGCAGAGGCAATTTTAGACCGCTCCCGAAGTGGAAAACACTTCAGTATTATCGCGGTTTCAGAAGGCGCGATGTCCAAGAAAGATCGAAAACGAGAACGAGAATTAATCGATGAAAAACTGGGCGCGAAGGATAAAAAAGAAAAAGGAAAAGCCAAAAAAGCATTAAATGATTTTAATTCACACCATTCTAACCGCACCATACGCCTTTCACATGACCTGAAACAACTGACCGGGTTGGAATCCCGTGTGACCATCCTTGGATATGTGCAGCGCGGGGGTATACCTTCTGCGCGCGACCGTCTGTTGGGATCAATGATAGGTGGTTCAGCAGCTGCTCTGATTGCAGAAGGTAAGAGCGGTGTAATGGTCTCGGTTAAAGGACAAACAACCAGACCAGTCAAATTGGAAACTGTTGTCAATAATCGCCGTATAGTGCCCGCTAACCATTCATGGGTGAAGACAGCCCGCCGAGTGGGAACCTGTTTAGGCGACTGATAGGACCAACTGAGCTTATGACAAAGCTTGCCTGAAACAATCGTATTTATTTAGAAGAACTAACATTAAATTCCCATGGAACAATTAGTTGGCAAGTCGATAGAGCGTTTTGATAGTGTGGATAAAGTAACCGGAAAAGCACTCTTTCCTGGGGATATCAACTTCCACGATCAAGTATTCGTGCGAACTCTGTTTTCTCCCTCTCCCCATGCGATCATCAGGCAGGTTGAATTTACAGACGCGCTGAAAATGCCAGGGGTTATTGCTGTTCTTACCGCTGAAGATGTTCCTTTAAATGAATATGGATTGATAACCAATGACCAGCCGGTATTATGCGGGCCGAATTCATCCAAAGCGTATTCAGATCGAACTAGATTTATCGGTGACCAGATTGCATTGATTATTGCTGAAGATGATCATATCGCTAAAACAGCTGCACAAATGATTCGCGTAGAGTACCAGGCCCTGGACATTCTCACTGATCCGAATGAAGCATTAGCTAAAAACGCAGCTGTTATTCACCCGGATCGTGAATCGAATATTTTATTTGCACAGAAAATTGATTTTGGATGCATTGACAATGCATTTGACGAGGCAGATATCATTATAGAGGGTGTCTATCATACCCCTGCTCAAGAGCATGTGTTTTTACAACCTGAAGCGGGCATTGCTTATTATGACGAGCAGGACAGGATCACGGTTATCACAGGTGGGCAGTGGGCGCATGGTGACCAACGGCAAATTGCTCATGCGCTGCAGGTGCCAGAAGAAAAGATCAGAGTGATCTATGCGGCAATCGGCGGTGCTTTTGGCGGAAAAGAGGATATCTCGGTCCAGATCGGTCTGGCTCTGGCCGTTATGCGGTTGAACGAGATGGGGATACGCAGGCCAGTGAAAACCGTCTGGTCTAGAAAAGAATCTATCTACGGCCATCCAAAAAGACATCCCTTCACAATATATGCTAAATGGGGGGCGAAAGCGAACGGAAAAATTACTGCAGCCAGCATAGATATGGTCGCTGATGCAGGGGCGTATGCGTCTTCTACTGAAGCGGTTCTCTCTGTTGCGACAAGTTTGGCGATTGGCCCTTACTATATTCCGAATGTATCTATTCGTGCCAGAGCGGTGTACACGAACAATATTCCCAATGGTGCTTTTCGTGCGTTTGGGTCTCCACAGGTTACTTTTGCGGCTGAAATGCAGATTAATAAGTTGGCTCATGCGCTGGGTATTGATCCGGTTGAGTTTAGAATGCGGAACCTGATTAAGGAGGGAGAATTGACGCCGCTGGGAACACCGCTCCCCCAAGGGATTAGCATTGAGAACGTACTACGTACATGTGCGACCAAAGCTGGGTGGAAAAAAATGGAAAAAGGATGGCAGTTAGGCGAGATGCCAAAGGAAACTGGAGTCGTTAATGGCAGCACAGTAAAAGGTATCGGTATCGCCGCTGGTTATAAGAGTTTTGGTATTCCTCCGGATGAGTGCTGGGCGGCGGTAGAGATATTTGGAGAAGAAAACATTGAAAAAGTGACCGTATGGAATGCTGGTGCGGACCTGGGGCAGGGAGCTCATTCTGTTTATAAGCAATTTGTATCTTCCGCACTTGGCGTTTCGGATGAAATAATTGAAGTGATCGCATCAGATACATCTACATCAGAAAACTCTGGTTCAGCTTCTGCTTCCAGGATCACCTTCATGACCGGGAACGCGATTCTTGGGGCGGCGAAAATTGCACAAAAAAAATGGCAATTGGGAGAAAGATCAGCATTTGGAGAGTTTTTATATAGAGCGCCAAAAATCTTGAGCGGCCGTGGAAACAAAATTAAAGAACACCCGAATTTTGGGTATGGGTACGTTGCACAGGCGGTCGAAGTGGAGATTGACCAGGAAACAGGAGCATCCCGAGTATTAAGGGTGATCAGCGTGAATGATGTAGGAAGAGCGATAAATCCTCTTCAGGTCAAGGGGCAAATTGAAGGCGCGGTGATTCAGGCGCTTGGTTTCGCGAAAATGGAAAATTTCAGGCAGGAGAATGGCGAACCCATTACCAATAGTTTGGCAACTTATTTAGTGCCAACAATTATGGATATTCCTGCTAAATTGGAATCCGTCATTATTGAGGAGCCGGATCCAAATGGCCCTATGGGAGCCAGGGGAATGGGTGAGATGCCCTTTGTACCGTTTGCCCCCGCTTTTACTTCCGCGGTGCATGATGCCGTAGGGTTTTGGTTTGACAAAATCCCTCTGCTGCCAGAAAATTATATACACCGGAAAAAATCGGAATAAGGCTGTTATCTAATTTAATTATTCAAATGGATATCGCAGCCCAATCTGCTGCCTGATCGTGTCCAGCGTCCGCATATTCGTGAGTGTGTCTGTTTGGGTCATCTGCGGGCAGTCAATTGCGCCTTCCCGGATCGCGCGCATGGATGCTTTTAT
>CAZILY010000203.1:0-3120 GCA_964540175.1 uncultured Pelolinea sp.
CCTGCTTCATCAAACGCCACCACACCATAGCGCTGCGGGTCGCGGACAGGATAAGCAAAGATCACCGCGCCTTCTTTGAGTTGAGCAGCCGCGCGCAATTGCGCCGGAAGCCCGGTGCCAAAAAATATATTATCACCTAAAATTAAGCATACAGAGTCATTTCGGATAAAATCTTCACCCACCAGAAAGGCATCCGCTAAACCGCGCGGTTCGGTCTGCTCTGCATAATCAAAGTGCAGCCCCCATTGTTCCCCGCTGCCTAAAAGGCGCCGATACTGAGGCAGATCCTCAGGAGAACTGATTATTTGGATTTCCTGTATTCCGGCCAGCATCAGCATGGAGAGCGGATAATAGATCATCGGTTTGTCATACACGGGCAGCAGCTGTTTACTGACCGCCATAGTGAGCGGGTATAAACGCGTGCCCTTGCCGCCAGCTAAAATAATTCCTTTCATGCTTTCCCTCGCTTTTGGTAATTGTCATCAATCCAATTTTTATAGTCTTGTCTTTTTTGGATGGCTTTCAACCAGTCGGAATTTTTAAGGTACCATTCGATGGTTTTGCGCAGGCCGCTTTCTAGATCATATTTGGGAGACCAGCCAAGCTCAGCCTGTATTTTTTGGATGTTCATGGCATAGCGCCAGTCGTGGCCGGGCCGATCCTGGACATATTCAATCAGTTTGGCGTATGGTTTCACCGGCGAAGGCACATCTGCTTCGTCGAGCAGGGCACAAATGGTCCTGACGATCTCGATATTGGCCGGTTGGTTGCCCCCGCCGATGTGGTAACTTTCACCAACCTGACCATCTTTGAGGATCCTCCAAATAGCTTCGCAGTGTTCTTCAACATATAACCAATCTCGGATCTGCTGGCCATCACCATAAATGGGCAGCGGTTTTCCGTTTAAGGCATTGGTGATCATCAGGGGAATGAGTTTTTCTGGAAATTGATACGGCCCGTAGTTGTTGGAGCAGTTCGAGATAGTTACAGGCAGTCCGAAAGAATGCGCGTAAGAGCGCACCAGATGATCGCTGCTGGCTTTGGAAGCAGCATAGGGGGAATTGGGCGCGTAGGGTGTGGTTTCCTTGAAAGCAGGGTCATCCGGCCCCAATGCGCCATACACCTCATCGGTTGAGATGTGGTGAAACCGCACCTGCCCAGCATTCTGTTGATTTTCCTGTAACCATACTTTGCGGGCGGCATCAAGGAGCGAAAAAGTACCCAAGATATTCGTCTGAATAAATGCGGCTGGGCCTGAAATCGATCGATCAACATGAGATTCAGCCGCAAAATGCACGATGGTATCAATTTCCTTTTCACGCAGGAGGGATTCGACCAATTCCTGATCGCGTATATCACCCTGGATAAATTCGTGTTTACCAGGATTGGGCAGATTTTTTAGATTTGCCAGGTGGCCAGCGTATGTCAGCAGGTCCAAATTGGTGATATGAACCCGCGGCGCGTAAGTTTGCACATAACGAATGAAATTGGAGCCAATAAAACCCGCGCCGCCTGTGACCAGTAGGTTCTTGTTCATGCGTACACCTCCGCTTCTGAGAATAGGCAGCCCGCAGCGTCTTTTTCAGAAAGCAGGGGTTGTTCTCCTTTGGATATGGGCCATTCGATAGCTAAATCAGGATCATCCCAGCGGATGCAGCGGTCTCCCTGAGGGTCATAATGATCGGTAGTTTTATAAATCACATCAGCACGGCTGCTGAGCGTGTAAAATCCGTGAGCAAAACCGGGCGGGATCCATAACTGTTCTTTGTTATCTGCTGAAAGGATCGCGCCAACCCACTTTCCAAAATGCGGCGACCCGCGGCGAAGGTCCACTGCCACATCAAAGATTTCACCAACCACTGCTCGAACCAATTTTCCCTGCGCATGGGTGATCTGGTAATGCAGGCCGCGCAGCGTGCCCTTTACGGAAGAGGAGTGATTGTCCTGAACGAATTCGAAAGAAATGCCCGCCTGATAATATTTTTCTTTCTGATAAGCTTCCATGAAAAATCCACGCTTATCTTGAAAGACACGGGGTTCAATGCGGATGACGTCCGGGTGTGCTGTGGGTGAAAAAAGCATTTTTTAAATTCCCAACCTTGTTTTATATATCTGTGTAATTTTATCAGATTTTCCTAAAGCGGCAATTTTACCTTTATCGAGCCAAAGCGCCCGTTCGCAAAGAGAAGCAATAGTTTCTGGTGAGTGGGAAACAATGACTGTGGTTGTACCGTTATCGCGGAATTCCCGCATTCGTTTTTGGCATTTTTGCTGGAAAGCGACATCTCCTACAGAAAGCACTTCGTCCAAGATTAGGATCTCTGGCTGCCAGGCGGAAGCGACAGCAAAGCCCAGGCGCGCTTGCATGCCGGAGGAATACGTCCGCACAGCCGCATTAATAAAATCGGCAATCTCTGAGAAATCAACGATGTCCTGATATTTTTTCTCGATTTCACTGCGGGAATGCCCCAACAGAGTGCCATTCAAATATATATTCTCTCTTCCCGTTAGTTCAGGATGAAAACCGGCGCCTAACTGCAGCAGGGGATAAACCCGCCCGAGTGTGATCACGCGCCCACCCGTGGGAATCAATACACGAGAGATCACTTTAAGCAGGGTGGATTTCCCTGCTCCATTTCTTCCGATCACACCAAAAATTTCACCAGCTTTGATCTTTAGACTGACATGATCCAACGCCATAAAAGATCGTTTTTTGTTTTTTCCCTGCAGCAATTGGATGGCGTATTCCTTGAACGAGCGAACTCGTTCACCGGGTAGCCGATAGCGAACAGTGACATCTTGCAGGATGATGTCAAAATCCCCATTGGCTTGATTTGTTTTTTGTTTAGACATAATATGCAAATTTATCGGATTTTTTCGTAAAGACCAGCCAACCAATTATGAACATAACAAAGGAAATGCCAGCCGCTGTCAACAATAATGATATGGGCGGAAAAACTCCGTCATAAACAGCTGTCCGAAATAACTTTATAAAATAATAAAGCGGGTTTATTTTCAGCAGCCAACCATTCAGGATGCCCGCTAACGTTTCTTCAGGGACGATAACTGGAGATATATACATCAATGCCATTAGGAAAATGGTATACATTTCAGCAATGT
>CAZILY010000204.1:0-3120 GCA_964540175.1 uncultured Pelolinea sp.
GCAAACCAGATAGTAGAAAAGAAATCGGGAATTGACAACGCCACCTGGGGGAGGAAGGGCGGGATGATTGTTTGCTTATTCGTGAGCGATTGGGCAACACCTGATTCTATGCGGTAAAAGGCAAATGGGTCGCCAACTATGACATATCCAAACAGAAAACGCACGATAAACACGTATAGAAGGGGTGTCAGCATGATCCAGAGCGCGTTTTCTGCATAGTATAGGTTGTTCGGTTTTTCCCTGACTGCGATGATCAAGGCGTTGAGCACCGGCAGCAGTAAAAAAAAGATGGCGATGAATTGAGCAACCACGGCAAGGGCCATTGCCATCCCAATCCAGACTAATGCCAGCCAGTAATGGTCGCTGTGCCACTGCGCGAGATAAACAAACACCAATAGGAGAAAGAACACAAGCATAAGTACCCCAGAGCCAGTAATGACGGCGTAGATCGTGTTCCAGTTTGTAAGATAAACAGTGATAAAGAGCCAAGCAAATATTGATCTGATACCCGCATGCTGCGCGGTGAGGATGATCAATCCACTCACGCAAGAAGCAAAGAAAAGGGTCAGGAAGACGGCAGCCAGGTTCCCGGATTGGAAGAAAGGAATAAAGTTTAGAAAGATGTGCAAAAAGGGCTGCAGTGGCAGCAAGAAAACGCGGGAATCGTAGCTGGTTGGCTGTTCTATTTTGGTTAACGCAGATTGATCCTGTCCGGTTGTAAATATGTCACATATGGGAGAGCCAGCACAAGCTGGTACTGTGAAATACACCATCATGAAAAATACCGCTGATATGAAAAAAGCCAGGAAAGCCTGTTTAAATGCTCCCGCTCGCATGACTGTTTTCATGCGGTTTCTCCCTCTGGATTATCAACAGATTGGGTATCTGTACTGGCGAGGCCGTGCGTTGTTTTTTCCCAATAGAAGGGTTTGCGGATGAGCTGCCAAAGTGCACGCCATGCGGCAAAGCTCATCAGTACCCAATATAGCGGTGAAAGGAGTGCATATTTACCCAACTCATAGTAACCACGCCGGAATGTCGAGATGATGTTCAGGTAAACGAAGACAAAATTGCCAATGATGAGATTGAAAGCGCTGATGAAAAAGACCACCGGTGGAAATATATCCGCGAGGAGGTTGACGTTGAAAATGAAGGACATGGTGGTGAGGGTCCAGAACACAGGATTGATGATGAATAAAAATGGTGTGCCGCCAACCGTGAGATGAAACCCGAGCGTTCCGCGGATTCCGAGTTCTTTGACCAAGCGGAATGGATGACGCATATTCACAAGCCAGGTCTGCATGTAGCCCTTGATCCAACGAGTACGCTGGCGGATCCAATTCCACAAGTTACTGTTGGCTTCTTCATAAGTCGTGGAATCAACAATCGCTGTTTTGTAGTTGTGTTTGTACATACGGATACCAAGATCAGCATCCTCTGTGACATTGAAGGGATCCCAACCCCCTAATTCACGCAGCTTTTCTGTGATGAAATGATTGGAGGTGCCGCCGAGCGGGATAGGCAGGTTGGCGCGATTTAGGCCGGGGAGGATCATATCAAACCAGTTGGAATATTCGCAGGTAAACCAACGCGTGAGTAGGTTCTGGTTGCGGTTGTAATAATTTAATTTTGCTTGCACGCAAATAAGGTCTTCGCCGCCTTTTTGGAATGTGCAAATTACCTTTTTCAACTGGTCACTTTCTGGTTTATCTTCGGCGTCAAAGATAACCAGGTATTTTCCCCGCGCGCTGATGAGCCCATAGTTACAGGCTTTTGGTTTAGTGCGCGGCTGGGCATCAGGGATGGTGATAAATTCGATATTACCGGGTGGATTGATCTTGATCGCTGCTTCACGGGTTTCTGTATCGACTTCTTCCAGGAGTAATTTAATATCGAGTTTGCTCTGCGGATAATCAAGCTCACTCAATGAGCGCAGTAAAACAGGCAAAACTTCTTTCTCCATAAAGACTGGTATCAGGATGGTGTAGACCGGCAATTGCGATTCGTCGAGGGATGCGAGGTCTTCTTCGTTGATACTGATGAGCCCATGCTGTGCGGATCCGCTAAGCGCAATAGAAAAGCGAAAGAGCGAGATACCGAGATAAATGACCATCGCAAGAAGGTTGATAATTAGCAAGGTAGGATAGGGGGCAAGGGCGAGGCTGCCTATCAACAGCAGCGCCAGGAATGCCATGGTGATGATTTGGGGCGTGGTGAAGGTCTTATTGGCGCATTCCTCGGGGCTACGGTAAAAAAGTCCCCAGATACTCTCATTAATGTAAGACTCATTGAAAATAGCACGTGCTGTCCATTCAATATCAAATTCGCTAGTAACCAGATATTGAATCTTTTCCGAGAACATAGCGCTGAGGCGTTCATGAATGACAGGAATCTCCCAGGGATCAACAACGGCTATTTCAAGGCTGCCCTTCATCTGGCGGACTGGAATGCAACCCAGTTCCCGACATGTTTCTGGGTCGAGGCGTTTCGCGGTCTTTGGATCAACCTGATCCTTTCGCAGATCAATATGCGGAAGGCCGCACTGCTCAGCGATTGCCTGTGAAAGGACGAGACGGTTGATGTATCCTTCGCTGACCAATATCTGGCCAAGCCGTTCGCCTGAGCGTTTCTGCTCAGCCAGGGCTTCTTCCAAATCTTCCCGCGATATAAGCCCACTGGCAATCAGAATCTCACCTAGCCGTTTTTTTGGCGGGGCGGGGAAACCAGATTCTTTAGAAATCACGGTCGTAGCCTGATCCTTTAGTGTCATCCTCTTTTTTGAACACCTTGATCATCCAGGCGATGATCATCCATGAGATAAAGATGACCGCGGGGATGGCATAATACGTCAAGAAGGATAAAAACAGCAATACGATCCAGAGAATTGACAGGAGAATGACTTTTCCAATCTCTTTTGTCTTTATCTTATACGTGTTATCGTGATTTTGTTCTTTGTCCATGATTCTTTTCCTAAGCTGTTGGAGTCAGGTGTAATTATATAGGTTAAAAATCGTGGTTGAACGATTTTTACTAATATGTACAATTAAATTATGAAAAATTCATTGAGGATCCTACCAAAATCGACTTTGGGAAGATGGTCAGTCGGACTTATTCTCACAA
>CAZILY010000205.1:0-3106 GCA_964540175.1 uncultured Pelolinea sp.
CATCCGAATCCTTTTGAAAACCTCGCCCTGTGGCAGACATGTGATCGCGCGGTGCAGCAACGGTCACATAGCCCAGCTCAGACAGCGCTTCCGCGGCGGCCCATAAACCGGGTGAATCTATACCATCATCATTGGACAAGAGAATTTGTTTTTCTGAAAGTTTCATTTTATTCCTGTTGATAAAAATTTAGGAGCGGATATGATTTCCGCTCCGATTATGTGAGTGCCCCCGGCAGAATTCGAATCTGCAGCCTTTTGCTCCGCAAGCAAACGCTCTATCCAATTGAGCTACGAGGGCAAGGGAACTGTCCCTGCATACTATACCCCAGCGGGTATAAACCGTCAAGGAATAGCAGTCAATCAGCTATCAACCTCATCTAAAAAATTCTTTGAAGGCAGTGTAATTTCCTGCATCGCTTTATAAAAAGGCTGTAAGCGTTTATACATCCGCAGGTAGATCTCATTATATAATTGGTTATACACCGAATGCGCCCTGGGGTCCGGGTTAAAAGTATCACCGAGGCGGGTCATTGATTTAATAGCCGAATGGTAGTCCGTGTAAATGCCCACTCCGACGGCGGCGTTGATGGCTGCGCCCAATCCAGAGGCCTCATATAAATGCGGCCGGGAAACAGGCAGTCCGAATACATCTGCTGTGAGCTGCATGGCAGCATCACTCTGGCTTCCTCCTCCTGCGATACGTATTTGGTCAATTGTTGTTTTTGTGCGCTTTTCTGTACGTTCCTTCCCGTCTCTAAGCGCATATGCCAGCCCTTCCAGTATTGCGCGGTATAAGTGAGCGCGAGTGTGCATGTCATTGAACCCGATGACTGCTCCCCGTGCTTCTGGTCCGGGATGGCGCAGACCGGGTGCCCAATATGGCTGGAGAACCAACCCCTGCGACCCGGGTGGAACACTATTAACGAGTTCATCGAATAGAACTTCTGGCTCAACGCCGTTTTCTTCGGATAAGCGCAATTCGCGAAGGCCAAATTCAATCTTGAACCAGTTCACCATCCAATAGCCGCGATAGATTTGCAGTTCCAAGTTAAATAGATCTGGTACGGCAGCTGGATATGCGGGGATAAGGGGGATGATCTCGATATATTTTTTATGTGTGGTGTTGATGGTGGCGGCTGTCCCATAGCTAAGGCAGGCAACATTGGGCTCCAAACTGCCTGACCCCAGTACTTCACAGGCTTTATCCGCAGCTGCAGCGATCAGGGGCAGGCCAACAGGAATGCCTGTCTGGTGCGCTGCTTCTGGCGTGATCTCGCCCAATAAGTCGCCAACAGGGATAAGGTCAACTAATTTATCCGGTTTGACCGCAAGTGCTTGCCAGTACCAGTGGCTGCTGGATGCCCAATTTTGTTTTTTATAGTCAAAAGGCATATATCCTACCTGGCAGCCGATTGAATCTACAAATCGGCCGACCAGCAAATGAGTCAGGTATCCAGAGAGATAGGTAAATTTATAAGTTTTTTTCCAGATATCAGGTTGATGAAGATGAATCCAGTTGGCTTCGCATTGTGCTTGTAGATACTCTACTGTCGACTTTGCTCCGGCAAGAGTGAAGGCAGCCCCCCAGAGCCCCTTAACAGGAGGGAATTTCTCAGCGCGGCGCTGATCTAACCAGATGATCGCTGGACGCAGCGGATTGCCATCCTTATCCAGATTAACCACGGTGGCACGCTGTGTAGTGATTGATACTGCCGCGATACTGTCTTTTTGTGCTTCCTTAAGTGTGAACAACTGCTTGCATGCCCGGCAGAGAGCGTCCCAGAACACATTTGGGTCCTGCTCAGCCAGGCCAGGCGCGGTAGAAAAGTAAGGTTCAATCGGTACACGAGCTTTGGCCAGAAGGTCTCCCTGCGGGTTAAACAATAATGCGCGGACAGATTGTGTTCCGCAATCAATTGCTAATAAGTTTTCAGCCATATTTGCCTCCGATTATTTTGTAAAAATCCCAGTGTTTATTTATCTGGACCTCTGATATATCTAACCCCAAAGTACCTCCAGGGTTCATAATGTTATGCGCATTAAAACGTTTTATTAATGGTTGAGTCAACTGTATCTATTCGGCTCCAATTTAACTTTCAAGCCAGAGCGCAGTTTGTTTGCCAATACCGTAATAATAGCTCACGGCAGCATCAACTGCACGGGATGCATCCAAGACACCCTTTAGGGTAAGGCAGTCATAGATGTTTTGATAAACGAATGTTAGGCGTTATAGGTTGAAGCGGTCACATCCCCGCCTTCACCGGTCCAATTGGTGTGGAAATGTTCTCCGCGCTGCCTGTCCACCCGTTCGTATGTATGCGAGCCAAAATAATCCCGCTGTGCCTGAGTAAGATTGGCAGGAAGGACTGCGGTTCGGTATCCATCAAAAAAGCTGAGTGCGGAAGAAAAAGCGGGTACCGGGATGCCTGCCTGAGCAGCTATGCTGACAACTCGCCGCAGAGACGGGACATTGTCTTCTGCTACCTTGAGAAAAAATGGATCCACGAGTAAATTTTCCAGGGTTGGGTTATTAGAAAACGCAGTTTTAATGTGTTTCAGGAGTGATGAGCGGATAATACAGCCATTTCGCCAAATATTGGCGATCGAGGTGTAATTCAGATGCCAATGATATTCTTTCGCCGCTTCCCGGAAGAGCATAAATCCCTGGGCATAAGAAATGATCTCTGCCATATAGAGAGCATTTTCAATATCCTGCAGCATATCCTGTTTGCGTCCCTTGAAAGAAAAAACAGGACCCTGGATCAGTTTTTGGGCACTGACACGTTCGTTTTTTAGAGCTGAAAGCGCGCGTGCGAATACTGATTCGCTGATCAAGGTGAGCGGGATGCCTAATTCAAATGCTGATTCAGAGGTCCAGCGCCCGGTCCCTTTTTGGCCAGCCGCATCTAATATTTTTTCCACAAGCGGGCCGCCATCCTCATCTTTGACAGTAAGGATCTCGCTGGTTATCTCGATCAAGTAGGAATTCAATTTTCCATTATCCCATTGTTTGAACTGCTCTGCCATCTCTTTGTAGCTTAATTGCAAGACTTCTTTCATGAAGAAATAAGATTCCGCTGTAAGCTGCATGAATCCGTATTCGATG
>CAZILY010000206.1:0-3069 GCA_964540175.1 uncultured Pelolinea sp.
CATGAAACCACGAAAGATAAAAGACGGCATTTACTGGGTAGGAGCTGTTGACTGGGATCGACGCCTATTCGACGACCTTATACCTCTGCCAGACGGCACCAGCTACAACGCCTACCTGATCCAGGGGAGCAATAAAACAGCGCTGATAGATACTGTTGAGCCCGAAATGTCGCATATTCTACTCAACCGATTAAAGCATCTGGGCGTTGAGCATATTGATTACATCATCGCAAATCACGCCGAGCAGGACCATTCAGGCACGCTCCCGCAAATTCTAGCGCAGCACCCTCAGGCGCAAATTGTCTGCACGCCTAAATGCAAGAACATGCTGATGGATTTTGGGTTAGCGCCTGAAGACCGTTTTCTTACAATGGATGACGGTGCAACGCTGTCGCTCGGCGACCGGACACTCGAATTCATCCACGCCCCATGGGTTCACTGGCCCGAAACCATGCTGACCTATTTACAGGAAGATAAAATTCTCTTCTCCTGTGACTTCTTAGGTTCTCACCTGGCCTCCACTGATCTATACGCCGTTGACGAAGGGTTAGTCTACGAAGCAGCCAAGCGCTATTATGCGGAAATCATGATGCCGTTCAGTAAAATGATCAAGAGAAACCTGAAAAAGATTCAGGAATACGAATTTTCCCTGATCGCCCCCAGCCACGGCCCGATATACGACCGGCCGGAATTTATTTTAGATGCCTATCAGGAATGGGTATTTGGCGAACCAAAGAATATCGTCGTTCTGCCCTACATCTCGATGCACGGCAGCACCCGCGAGATGGTAGAACATCTGGTGGATGCTTTGATCGAAAATGGGGTCACAGTCAAATTATTCAATCTGACCGTCACCGATATTGGAGAACTGGCCATCTCGTTGGTGGACGCAGCGACCATTGTGATCGGGTCACCCACCGTCCTGGGCGGAGCACATCCGAATGTGGTGTACGCTGCCTACCTGGCAAACGTCCTGCGTCCCAAGACAAAATTCGTTTCGATCGTCGGGTCCTTCGGATGGGGCGGCATAATGGTAGAACAGCTGGCAGGCATGATTCCTAACCTGAATGTAGAGATACTTGATCCAGTCGTGATCAAAGGACACCCCAAAATAGAAGATTTTAAGGCCCTGGATAAACTAGCGGCTTCTATCGCAGAAAAACATAAAAACCTGGAGTAGATTTAAACCAACACTATCACCATGACCGCTTACTCATAGGGTGCGTTACCAACGCACCCTATTCGCTTTTTTCATCCTGAGTACAGCAATCGTGAAGCACTCCCTCTGATATTTGTCATATTCCGTACCCCACATGCGGAAACTTTCTTCTTAATTGGGCTTTTCCCCTTCCCTCACTCTGGCAGTCCAATACTTCTTCCTGCTTTCAAGTTCACAGATCTCAATCGAAAAACAAGAAATTATGGCATGGATATTCCGTTCCATTTGGACTAATAACAACTGTTGGCCAGGCATCATCTCGAATCCGATAACTCTTTAAACTGTCCCGAACAACATCCAATCCACGTGCCGCATTCCAATCCGAGAAATGGAACGACTGCCAGGATTGTGCCTGCGAATCATCAGCTTCGTTGGATGCTTCGTAACAGACAATGGCAGCGCCAACCCCATCCTTGATTACTGAGGGAAGATCTGATGAAGAATAAGCCTTTACCAATGTGGGTACCGCATCACTTGTGAGCGCCGAAAGGTAAGAGGCATCCAACTCCTTGCCCTTAACCGCCCGGTTGATATTCTGGCGAGCAATAAATCCATCCACATTAATGGTATTGAGGGATACAGTGAATCCCATTAGTACGAGCAAAGCAATACTAGCAAAAGCGCGTTGGCGTTTAAGTATTTCTATTGCAACTACAGCCATCAATAGAATGCCCAGCCAGATCATAAATACATGGGAATATGTACGCAATTGCGAGAAGCCATACGCTGACTCATACAAGAAAAGCCGCTGAAACGAAGATGCCAATATGATTATTACCAATAAAACAAGTCCAACAACAAACCCGGAAAAGATTTTCTCCTGTTTGTTAGTTCCGCGTTTCGTGATCACGCTTAGGCTTTGTAAAAGCATCAAACTGAAAACAGCTACAGCCACCAGCTCACCAAATCCCCGCCGCGCGTATTCGGAATATGTAAATCCTTCAATAATGATATTTGCTTGTCCAGAAAAGAAATATTTAAATTGAATAACCACAAAAGCGCAGAAAAGAAGCAACACACTTCCCAATATGATTGATGCCTCTGTAAAACCTAAAAAAGGCGCCACAGTGGGTTCATCTAACCCGATCAATTTCTTATTTTGGCTCCTGCTTTCAGCATGCCTAATCATTCCAACTAGAAAATATGCAATGAGGAGGACATAAGATCCCCTAAAAATGATCTCTGAAAGTTTTTCGGGGTTCAGATTAGCTAAGAAAACATCAAGCCTTTGAGCAAATATTAAATCTGCCGAGGAAAGAAGAGCTGTAAAAACCAATAATACGGGAAATGCCAGCAGCAGACCGCGCACGATCGCCCAGACACGATCTTTATGCTTTCTTCCATCACTTGTCTTTTGCTGAGAATCCGTATTCGCTATTTGGGCCCATCCGAGGGAAAGCATACTACCAATCAAATGAAACGTATTCGCCATGTAATCACTCACACCGTACAAGACCCAAAGGCCGCTGCGGTAAGTCATTACCAAAACAGCCGCCGAAAATAAAGTGAGTGTGTAATTCAGAAATGAGGTAAGCGGATCTGAGCGGATGAAAGTCATCACAGAAAAGAAAATGATCGGCACAAGCAGAAAAAGGCTCTTCCTAGCCGGGCGAATATCTTGTGCCAGAAGCAGCAGGTACCCAGCCGCCAAACACAATACGATGAAGATGAAAAAAGAAATCCCCGGTGATTTCTTCCAGAAAAGAATGTCAAAAGCAATTCCGAGGAGAAGTGAAGTTAATAGTATTTTTTTTCTCATTTTTCGGACTCCGTTGTGGTCATTAATCCGCAATCCTACCCCAAATATTCTCCTAAAACTATCAAATCATATCGAATATCAATCAAAACCT
>CAZILY010000207.1:0-3053 GCA_964540175.1 uncultured Pelolinea sp.
CCGGTTGGAAGGGATGATAGAGGTCCTCTCCGCAGCTTTCGCATACTTTGGCGTTCTTCTGATTATCAAAGGCACAATTTGGGCATTTCATAACCCCTCCTGGGTAGATAGCTTTGCAGATACTGCCTTCTTTTAGGTAATCTGTTCCTGTGTATGATTATAAGAAAAAGGCGGAAATATATCAATATGAGAACGAGAGGTGAAAATTGAGTACTGACGAATAAACAGCCAGCGGGTTAACAACAAAATGAGCGCGAAGAGGATCGAACTCTTAACCAATGGCTTAAAAGGCCACTGCTCTACCATTGAGCTACGCGCCCACACAGACACCTATTTTAACATGCCCTACTATTCGCGTCAATCAGAAATATAAAAACACTCTATTTAGTTTGAGAGGGTTGGTTTGAGAGCGAGGGTTGCTCTTGTTGGGAGGAAGGTTGGGCGGTTTTTAGGCGGGTAGATTTTGAATCGACAGGGCAGAGAAGGACGGCCAGGTTGTTGAGGGCTTCGAAGTCGTATTCCAACCGTCCGCAGATATCGCATACCCAGGCGGGAAAATCGGGAACTGTAACCAGGTCTTGATCAAGCCGGGTGAAATAAGTGACCATGGTTTGGTGCATTTGGCCGATGTGGCACTCGCTGCATGGAATCATGTTGGTTGGGTTGTCAAAACGCCGCAATTGGTCCGCCAGTTCTTTGGTGGGATGCCCACCAGATTTTGAAACCATTATACCACTGGTAGAATTGGGATGAAAATTTGGAGAAATGGGGTTGAAAGGAGTTTTTAGGAAATTCGGATTAGAGGGAGGGTTCGATATATACTGAGTCAACGATGCCTATGATCACAGAGATCACACAGGCGCCCTTATTACCCATTACTTGACGGGCGCCGCTGCCTTCGTTGAGCACAAGGACAGTATCTCCGATGCCAGCCTGGGTAGTATCGAGGGCGACAAAATCTCCACTGTCATTATTTTCGTCAAAAACGAGCGGCTGTACGACGAGCAGCCGGCGATGCTTATAATCCGCGTGGCTGATGGTGGTAACAACAGTTCCTACTACTTTTCCAATGATCATAGTTTTATGTGAATTGGTTCCACCCTTTTTTTAATGGTGTATTTATGTTTTTATCCTGGCTGATAGTGAGCTCATCTACGATGCCAACCAGAGCCAGATCTACCGGCACGAATTTTATTTCGGGCATGGCCAATGCGGCCTCTCGAGATTTAACTGTGACGCACACGTCCTGTGGACCTGCCTGTACGACATCTACAGCCACCTGCAGTGCGCCGATTGGCTGCATGTGCTTGTTCAGCGGCTGAACGATCAGTAATTTCAGGCCTTTTAGTCCCGGATATTTATGAGTGCAGACGGCGGTGCCTTTTACGCGTGCGAACTGCATGGTTTACTTTAACCCTAATTCTGCCGCAACGCGGTCAATGATGCGGTCTAATAGTTGGTCGCTTATCTGGCTGCCCAAGCGCGCTTTGACAGCGCTTTTCACGTTCTCCCTGACCGTTTCGATCTTCGAAGAGGTTTGCAGTCGGGGAGCGGTTGGTTTAGGTACGCTTTTATTAATATATGGGCGGACAGGTGCGGCAGGGGGCGTGTCGTTGGGCTGCGAGAGCTTAACACCCAGTCGCTTTGCTTTTTCGTAGGCGAGGTCTGTCAGGACCACGTCATCGTTGACGACCAGAACCCGCTCGCCGCGCTGCGCCATATCTTCTATATCTCGTTCAGTATAAAATTCTTTTGCCATAGATGGTCTCCCTGCTTATTCTGTGAACGTCCTGCGGCGCTTTTGAATGATGATGGGCAAGATGGGCATTGGTCCACTGTAATTGTTAAAGCGCTGATCAAAACCTGTTTTCACCTAGCCGCTAACACCTTCTAAGTTTTCAAGCGCAAGAGCGGCCGCGTCGCGGGCGGTGACGATGTCTGCTTCTGATCCTGCCAGCCACATCCGGCCGAAACGGCCAACGCCGGAAACATGGATGATCTTGATGCTGGCTTTCTTCTCGGCTTCGTTGCAGGCAAAATTAATGTAAGCTGCAGGAGAAACTTCCATGACGAGCATGGTCTCACCGGGAACAAGCATATTGCCCCGCCGGAAGCGATTGAGCAGCTGCGCCTGGTAGGAATCCACGTTGGTGATCACCCGAGAGGATGCAATTCTGGGTTTCATGCGGTCTGTGATGTTGAGCCCTAACCGGCTCAGGACCATATCACCTGCTTCAATGACAGCGGCCTGATTGAGGGAGTGGATCTCGAACATCCCAAATTCCCGCTCAACAATCTGAGCGCCGGGTTTTGCTTCGGTGGCCTTTACGGCGATATCAACCATGCGAAAGACCTCGTTTCCGGGCGCCATTTCGATATATAGTGATGCCATACCTTCGGTAGGCAGGTCTCCCTGCGTGACGGTACCGATAAAAGCGGCATACTGTGCTTGCATTCTGTCTAACATGCAGTAACAGCGTAATTGAAAATTATCAGCCATATTATTACCCTTTTTAATTTGTTTATCTATTTGTCTCGGTTTGGTTCGATGTTATATATATGCGGTAATCATCGAACACGAGATGAGTGCGATCTCTTTACCTTCACTGATGAAGAAAGACCAGTTGTTTGTGCACTCAGATATCCGCAGTGGATCGCCTGAGTAGTGATCATTCCGCATGGTTTTGATTGCCTGCCATGCCTGCGTCGATTTCAACACAGGCATGGGGACCATGTGAAAGTAAACTCAATGTTTATTTACTTGGTTGTACGGCCGCTCATGCTGCCCTTGGTCTTTTGGGGCAGGATCAATTCGACATCCGAATGCGGTCTCGGGATAACATGTACAGATACAAGTTCGCCGATCCGTTTTGCGGCTGCTGCGCCTGCGTCTGTGGCTGCTTTTACAGCGCCCACATCTCCGCGCACCATCACACTCACATATCCGCCGCCGACATATTCGGAGCCGATCAGTGTAACGTTTGCGGCTTTAACCATAGCATCAGCAGCTTCGATTGAGCCGATGAGACCTTTGGTTTCGATCATTCCTAGAG
>CAZILY010000208.1:0-867 GCA_964540175.1 uncultured Pelolinea sp.
TATTAATGATCTCTGCGGCAGCATCCGCCCAGGGTGTTCCAATCTCACGGATCCGTTTGACGTCCTCTTTCCGAATCTCTGCCTTATCGGTTACCTCCAAGCCAATCATGGTGATCGGAATGCCTGCTGAATACACTATGTGAGCTGCTTCAGGATCCGCTAAAATATTGAATTCAGCAGAAGGTGTCGTATTCCCCTCAATGTACGCGCCGCCCATAGTAACGATCTTTGGAATGCGTTCTGCCAGCTTCGGTTCGATCCGCAGCGCTAATGCTAAATTGGTCAACGGGCCAATCGGCATATAAATCGTATCTTTACCTTCTCCGCTCATATAGTAATCGATCAGAAAGTTGACCGCATGAGGTTCTTGCGGCTTAATAGATGACTCAGGAAAAGGTAGCCGGATGATCTGGTCCCCATCCCCAGCAATGATTGGTCCAATTAAAGGAGCATTCGCCCCGACATACACCGGAACATGTTCAAGTTTGCCTGCGGAAAGCAGTTTCAATGTGTTTTCAAGCGTAACTTCAAGATGAACATTGCCGTGTACTGGCAGCACAGCAACAAACTCCAAAGCAGGATGATGCCCAGCCATAAGCATTGCTACTGCGTCATCACACCCAGTATCAACATCTAAGATCACTTTTTGTGCCATACAATCTCCTCACTATATTAAATAATCTGATAAAAGTCAACGCAAAATTATCGCAGGTTATGGAAAAACAACCGTTTTCTATGCAGGGTAATCTGCAATCCGGGAGTTAGGAATCCGTTTACTCAACCGCCGCAGTCGGCTCTGCACCTCAGAGCGTATTCTCGCTTTATCGACAGTCAGCAGCTCTCGATTCTTCATTAGAACCTTTCCAT
>CAZILY010000208.1:877-3049 GCA_964540175.1 uncultured Pelolinea sp.
ACCGCGGGCGTTATAAGCAAACGCTGCCAGTACATTTGTGCGAGGAGTCATATGCAGGCCAGCCTGCCTCAACAAAGCGATATCCGCTTTCATGCCAGCTTTCAGTTCGCCGATCTGATCATCTAAATGAATTACCTTGGCACTAGATCGGAAGGTTATGTTAAGAAGTTGCTCAACTGGCAAATAGGTGCAGTCACCAGTTCGCAGCTTTGCTAACATCCCCAAAAGACCCATTTGTTCAATGATATCCATAGTGTTGTTGCTCACCGCGCCATCTGTAGCCAATCCGATCGGGATTCCTTTTTCAAGATATTTATCAACCGGGGCAATTGTCATCGCGTGTTTCAGATAGGTTTTCGGTGCCTGCGGGATACCTGTCCCCGATGCTGCCAAAAGATCATAGTCTCCTTCTTGCGGGTTCTTGCAGTGGGCAAAAATCGTTGGGACTTCCATCACACCAGCATCTTTACACACTTGTACTGGAGTCTTACCAAATTCCTTCAAAGCCAGATCAACCTGCGCCTGCGTTTCAGAGACATGAATATGAATTCCGATTTGTTTCTTCACAGCTTTCTGTGCAACCAATTTTAGGAATTCCGGGCTGCAGGTATAAGGCGAATGTGGACCCAGCCAAGTAGTAATGCGCCCATCCGCTCCTCCCTGCCAGCGATCAACAAATTCCAAGGTCTCATCTAACTTCGCTTCCCCCTCATGCCCAAACACTGCCCAGGCCAAGTTTGCGCGCATCCCTGTTTCCTGTATAGCTTTGGCAACTTCATCCATATAAAAATAATGATCTGCCACACTGGTGATGCCATTCTCGATCATTTCCGCCATTCCCAGCAGCGCGCCCCAATACACATCCTCTTCTGTTAGATTAGACTCCATTGGCCAAATATAATCGTTGAACCAGGACTCAACTGATACATCCTCTGCCAAATTGCGCATTAATACCATTGGAATATGCGCGTGAGTATTGATCAAACCCGGAATTGCTAATAAGCCTTTTGCATCCACAATTTCGGTTTTCTGATCCACCTCTAGTGAACCAGTTTTACCAATCTTCTTGATCAGACTTTTCTCAATAGTAATATCCTGATTTAAGACAACTTCAGGTGTGTCACCATTGAAGATTAGAACATCACAATTCCGAATCAATCGATCAATCATGTCTAAATCCTTTATTTATCATATTCTTCTATTTATGCTCGATAGCATTCACAATTAGGGTAACAACCTTTACATCGTTCGGTCGGCAACTTTACTGGCATGTGTTATTTAGGGTTTTCCTTCATAAAAGAAATTAATTCTTCACGGGATGGCATCGAGGGCTGCGCGCCCGGTTTTGTGGTTGAAAGCGCGCCGCATGCATTCGCCCATTGGAGTGTTTCTTCAATCGTTTTACCTTCAGAAAAAGCAGCTGCGAATCCACCATTGAAAGCATCACCTGCCGCTACCGTATCCACAGCATCTACTTTATAGGCAGTAAATAGAATTTCTGTTGATCCATCATAATAATAGGACCCTTTACTGCTCATTTTTACGATAACAGCGTGTACTCCTCTTTTTAATAATATTTCCGCAGCTTTCTTCGCATCCGTGGGGTTATTTACTTCGACCCCGGTTAGGATTTGTGCTTCTGTTTCATTAGGTGTGATGAAATCACACAACTGCAGCAATTCGTCAGGTAATTCGCGCGCAGGGGCTGGGTCCAGGAGCACTTTAACCCCATTTTCTTTAGCTAACTTCGCTGCAGCCACCACGGTATCTAATGGAATTTCTAATTGCAGCATCAATACATCTGCCTTTTTGAGAAATGGTATCAAGTTTTTTATTTCGGGATCACCCACCGCACTATTTGAACCAGGTATGATAATAATTGTATTTTCAGCATTATTATCAACCGTGATCAATGCGGTTCCAGTTGGGAGTGTATTATCTGTTTTCACGCCATCTACACCCACATTGTTCTCTCGTAAATTATTTAACAAATTTTTTCCAAAAAAATCATCACCAATTCGCCCAAACATCAGGGACCCCACGCCCAATCTGCCAGCCGCAACTGCCTGATTAGCTCCCTTTCCGCCCGGAGCAGTATAAAAATCAAGGCCAACAAGAGTTTCACCAGGATTTGCGAAACGCGGTGTTCTTACTACTAGATCCATATTGATA
>CAZILY010000209.1:0-3043 GCA_964540175.1 uncultured Pelolinea sp.
AAATATCCCAGCACACATCATTCGGTAGTTTTTCGAAACGCTTATGATCCACATTATCGGCTGGTGAGGCGAGAGTTTTTAAACATTCTGATGGATCAATCGTAAACACATTTTCCTCTTTTCTTTGATATTAGTACCTTAAGGAATATAAAAAATATTAAAATCTTTCGTTCTTCAGAATCCCATATGTGAGATACTATATTAAGGTGTATAATGCACGCAATTTGGCTAAATTCTATTAACTGACCATTAGTTGATATGGAGGTAAGATGAGTATCCATTTATATTTGTCCCTGATCCCGGAAGCGTTGATCGCTTCGATGTTATCCCCGGAGGAATTCGGATCGTATTATGCAGTCGGAACTCAGAAGAAATCCCGCGGGCAGGCGATCTTCTTTGAAATCGACCCGAAATTTCGCAGCGATTTTTTCCATATCGAGGAAGGCGTGAAACGCTGTGTCGTACATGAGGACGGTTTACCAAAGTCATCCATTTACATTTCTGTATATCGGGTGTTGGAGAATATCCCTATGGATGCGATCCAGTCCCTATATCTAACTACGAAGGACGGGCGCACTCTGAGTTTAGATAAAAGTACACAATTTCCGGAAGATGAAGACGGTCTGCACTTATATCGAGAGGTATCTCCCGTTTCTCCGCTGGTTGTCAGTTCAAAGGGCCCGAAGGGTTTTTATGAATTAATCGTGAAGAATCCGACCAGTTTAATTAAACTGCCAGCGGTGTGTTTCGCGGAACTGCGGCTGGGTGATCTTGCTGAAGACCCACAGAAGGGCGAAATCGGTGACCTGCCGTATAAAAACATGGAACATCTACGGAACTGCCTGGTCTCCCTGAAAACAAAATTTGTGATGACAAAAATGGTAGATCGGCTGCCCTCCAATGGCATCCCTTTTCGCACGGTTAAGAATGGATTCTTTGTAGGCAATCAAAAGAAAATGCTCTTTTTCCCGCTGCCGGATGAAAAAGAACTGGTAAGCAAGCACTATCAGTGGTGGCGGTCAGCAACTATTTAATTTTTACTTTCCCAACCATGCCCTTCGCTGGGTTCCCAGGTGGGCGAGGTATGGGAATTAATACTTTTTTAGAGAGGAAAGGTTATGACAGATATCTGGTTGTTAGTAGGAATAGGTTCAGGAATTATTTCAGTAGGTGCTGCACTATATTTGTATTACTGGGTTATGCGCCAGGATGCCGGTTCCGAACGCGCGCAGGAAGTTGCTCGCTGGATTAGGGAAGGCGCCGCTTCTTATTTGAAGCGTTTATATATTGCTCTGACACTGGTTTCTATAGTGCTGGGCTTAATCATTGCGATCGTTTTTAGTTTTGATTTGACCCAATTAGGCACCGGGAGCGTGGATGTTGAGCCAATGAGAGGTGTGATAATGGCTGCGGCATTCGTATTTGGCGCGGTGAGTTCCGCAATAGCGGGTTATTTGGGGATGGGAGTTGCAGTGCAGGCAAATGTACGCAGCGCTGTCGCTGTCTCGGACAGCATTAATAAAGGCTTCCGAGTGGCTTTTTATGCTGGTTCTGTGATGGGTTTGACGATGGTTGGATTGGCAGTGATCGGGATGTGTGCTATCTTTTACTTGACTGGCGATCCAGGAGTGATCCTGGGCTTCAGTTTTGGCGCTTCCACATTGGCTCTGCTGGCAAAAGCGGGCGGCGGGATTTTTACGAAAACTGCTGATATCGCGGCGGACCTGGTGGGTAAGATCGAAGTTGGCATCCCGGAAGATGATCCACGTAATCCTGCAGTTGTGGCAGATAATGTGGGTGATAACGTGGGTGATGTGGCAGGGATGGGCGCGGATATCTTTGACAGCTACGTAGCGAGCACTGTGGCGGCGATGCTGTTGGGCGCGGCGATGACCGGACCGGATAGTTTGAAATATACGGTTTTCCCGTTGATTTTATGTATTTTAGGTATTTACGCTTCACTGATCGGGATCCAATTTGTGCGTGTGGGCAAGAACGGAAAACCCGGACCAGCGCTGAATTTTGGCACCGTGATCACATGCATTATTTTTGGGGTATTGGTGACTGCTCTGGTTCTATTGGGTGGGTATGATATAAGCACGCTGTGGTCCACTCTGATTGGGTTGATCGTGGGTGTGGTGGTTGGTTTTACGACAGAATATTTCACCTCAGAAGAATACAAACCGGTTAAAGAAACTGCTAGAGTTTCCGACTCCGGCGCAGCTATCACGATCATTACTGGATTTAGCTACGGCTTGTTGAGCATTCTTCCCTCTGTGATTGGCATTGTGATCGCAACGTTGGTTTCCTTTTATATATCGGAAGCGTCTGGTGTGATTACCGGTATTTACGGGATCGGTATCAGCGCGGTGGGTATGCTTTCTATCAGTGGGATGATCGTTTCCTCAGATGCGTATGGCCCGATCGTGGACAATGCGCGCGGTATCGCGGAAATGGCAGGGATGGATCACTCCGTGATCGAAAAAGCTGATGTGTTAGATTCAGCGGGCAACACTGCCAAAGCGATCACAAAAGGGTTCTCGATCAGCGCAGCCGCGCTGACTGTCCTGGCGCTTTTCGCGGCATACGCCGAGATCATTGAAGCGCGCGGTATTCCGGTTGAGATCAGCTTGCGCAATCCGATGGTGATTGCCGGTGTGTTTTTGGGGGCGATGACTCCGCCGATCTTCAGCGCGCTGACGATGCTTTCTGTTACGCACAACGCATTTGATATGATCAAAGAGATCCGCAAGCAGTTTAAGGAAGAACCTGGCATTTTAGCAGGGACGGTACTGCCGAATTATACGAAATTGGTCAGCATGGCTGCGCATGGCGCTCTTTCTTCACTTGTGCTGCCGGCATTTCTAGCGGTGGGTCTACCCCTGCTGGTAGGATTTGTACTTGGACCGGATGCGCTGGGCGGGTTCTTGGGCGGAGCGATCTTTACGGGTGTCATCTTCGCGCTGTTGATGTCGAATGCGGGCGGCTTGTGGGATAATGCCAAGAAGTACATCGAAACCGGGCAGTTCGGGGGTGTGGGTTC
>CAZILY010000210.1:0-3039 GCA_964540175.1 uncultured Pelolinea sp.
ACCAGGATTATGAAGATCTGTTGGATCTGGCCGCAGAAGAGACTGACAATGCTGTACGGCAGGATCTCTATGCGGAAGCTGCCGACCTTCTTTACAATACAGACGCAGCTGTCGCTCCGATTTACTGGTACGGCCGCCAGACGCTGACGAAACCATATGTCACGCGCACCTTTGGTATGGGTGGTCATGAGTACTTTGATAAATGGGATACCAGCAAAGACCCCAAGACAATAAACTTTGCCCTTGGTTATGGTGACATCCCCACTTTGGATCCTTCAATGGCTCAGGATACCTCATCCATTCAATTGGCTATGCTCATGTTCCCGGGTGTAACCCGAGCGAATGAAGAGACCAGTGTTGTAGAACCCGCAATGGCTTACAGCTGGGATGTCTCTGAAGATGGCACTGTATATACCTTCAATATTACGGAAGGCGTGCCGTGGGTGAAATACGATGAGGTTTTGGATGAGGTTGTTGAAGTGACGGATGAAGAAGGCAATGTCCGCTACGTAACAGCTGATGACTTCTACTACGGATTCATCCGCACACTCAAGAAAGAGACCGGCAGCCCTTACGCTTACGTTCTTGATATGGTTCTTGCAGGCGCGGAAGATTTCCACTATGCTGACGAATAGAAATATTCATTAGATATAGATAAATTGTATGGGGAGGTAAAAATGACCTCCCCATACTTCAATTCAAAGTGTCTGGTAGTGAGAGAAAAAAGATATGGGAAGATTCTTAGTTAAGCGATTAATTCACATGGCCATGGTTCTCCTGGCAGTATCAGCGATCACTTTCTTGCTTATGCATGCCATCCCGGGTGGTCCTTTTGACACAGAAAAACGCATCCCGGAAGCACAAAAAGAACTTATTGAAGAGGTCTATCATTTAAATGACCCCTTAATTATCCAATATCGAGATTACATCGTAAATGTATTTGTTCCCAAGATAACTTCCGAACCCCCTGATGAGAGTACGGTGATGGTGGATTATCTCATCAATATCAACGTCGGCAGTGTGTGGTTTAAATGGATGAATTTTGGCCCGTCCTATACTTCAAGGAGCCGTTCTGTATCTGATATTATGAAAGAACAATTTCCTGTTTCTTTGCAGTTAGGGATTATGGCATTACTTATCGGAGTGGTGATCGGCATACCGTTAGGGATTGCCTCGGCGATCAAGCATAATTCTGTTATAGATTACGTGAGTATGACGATTGCGATTATTGGAGTATCGGTGCCAGTGATTGTGATCGGACCAATTATGATGCGCATCTTCGGCATCTCACTTAAATGGCTGCCGCCAACTGGCTGGGGGGCTCGGCCGCCTTATATATTGGGGATTTTTCCCAGCAAATTAGATTGGAATTATTTTAAATACACAATTATGCCAGCATTCGCGCTGGGTACCGGTTCCTCCGCGATCATTGCCCGCCTGACACGCGCAAGTTTGCTTCAGGTAATGGGTGAGGATTACATCCGCACCGCGCGGGCCAAGGGGCTGCGTGAACGCATGGTGATCGTCCGCCATGCGATGAAAAATGGACTTATCCCTGTGGTGACGATATTTGGGCCTTTGTTCGCGGCGATCGTGACAGGATCTTTTGTGACCGAGACCATATTCGGAATTCCGGGACTTGGAGCATATTTTGTTTCCAGCATCGGAAACCGCGATTACCCAGTCATTATGGGCACTATTCTTTTGTATGTGCTGGTGCTTGTCTTTTCAAATCTGTTCGTCGATTTGTCATATGCTGTGCTGGATCCGCGTATCCGATTGAAATAAGAAATACTCACTTAAGTAATTGGAGGTTTTGATATATATGGATAAAGTTCCGGATTTCGAAAGAAAGAGAACCACTGGGGGAGGCGATGTTGCTTACGCAACGGGCCAGTCCCTTCTAAAAGACGCGATACGCCGGCTCTTTCGCAACAAGGCAGCTGTTATTGGGCTGATCATAATTCTTTTGTTGATTTTGATGGCTGTTTTTGCGGATAAGATCGCACCTTATCATTTTGCGGAAAATGAGTTATATGACCAGAGCATGGTTCCTGCCTGGATGGTAAAAGTATTCCCTTCGATGGAACCTTATGCCAAGTTCAGCGAAAATTACAGTTTTGGCGCAGATGGGATTGGGCGGGACCTTCTCAGCCGGGTGATTTACGGCGCGCGGGTTTCTCTGGCGGTTGCCTTTGTCGGTCCGGTGATCTCTATGCTCATCGGGTTGATATATGGCAGCATTTCTGGTTATGCGGGTGGGCGTGTAGATAATATCATGATGCGTTTTGTGGATATCATGTATGGTTTTCCAACTTTATTGTTAATCATCCTGATGATGGCGTTTTTCCGCACCCAATTTACTGAATTGGAACCTGGTACAACGGCTTATGTTTTCAGCAAGATTGACGAGGCGATGGGCGGCATGTTCTTTATTTTCGTCGGAATTGGCCTTACCGCCTGGCAGACCATGGCGCGACTGACGCGCGGCCAGATCCTGTCTGTAAAGGAAAAAGAATATATCGATGCAGCCCGCTCATTGGGTGCTTCTGATTTTCATATTATTTTCAAACATATTTTACCTAATATCATTGGTACTTTGATCGTCGCGGAGACCCTCGCGATCCCCGGTTATATCGGAACAGAAGCGTTCCTTTCTTTCATCGGTTTGGGCGTTAACCCACCCATGCCATCCTGGGGCGCGATGATCTCTACTGGATCGCGCAGCCTGCGCACATATCCAAATATGGTATTTCTCCCGGCTATCATGCTGGGCATTACCATGTTTGCGTTCAACTTCCTGGGCGATGGGCTGCGGGATGCGTTTGACCCAAAACTTCGCGGCCGGCAATAAGAACAAAAGAAAATTAAAAAAGGTTCTGAATTTTCAGAACCTTTTTTAATTTAAGAACCTTTTTGTGTGTTTGCTCTCATCTATTTTGTTTCACAACCTGATATGATAAAATTCAACCTTGCAAATACTGGGGCGTGGTGCAATGGCAGCACACCGGCCTTTGAAGCCGTGGATCTTGGTTCGAC
>CAZILY010000211.1:0-3027 GCA_964540175.1 uncultured Pelolinea sp.
TTGATAATTATAGGACTCATTGCTGATCTGATTTCTGTAAACCGAAAATTGCTTGAGAATGTGGAATACCGAATCCAGCGATTGGATGAAAAGGTCATACAGTTGGGAAAAGATAAATAAGCGAATGTTCTTGAAATTATCAAAGCAAACTGCAAACATGCTGCGTAAGGAATGGACGAACGATGTCGTTAACCACTACATTGGTAATTTCAGCTCATCTCATTTTGCTTACGCATCAGATCAAATATATCGTGAGAATGCGGCATCTGGGGGAGTAACTACCGCGCTGCTCACGTATCTCCTGAAAAGCGGAAAAATTGATGGCGCGCTTGTTTGTCGGTCCAAAGTAATGGATGGGAACGTGATGCCAGAATTCATAATTGCACGGGATAAAAAGACACTGCTTTCTACTCAAGGCAGCATCTACTCTGCTGTGGAATTCAACCGCGACGCGCTTCCGCTGATAAGAAATTTTAAGGGAAGGATAGCGGCTGTTGCATTGCCGTGTGATACTCAGAAACTGTGTCACCTAAGGAAAAATGATGAAGAAATGGCGAAAAAGATCGTATTGATCCTTTCGCTATTCTGTGGACATAACTCACGACCTGAACTATCCAGGATGGTTTTTAATAAAATCGACAAGAAAGGTGAGGGTATTACTGCCTTTCGATATCGGAAGGGGCATTGGCGTGGGCATCTGGAGGCAACTTTTACTTCCGGAAAAAAAGTCAAGAAACCATTTTCTTTCTTTTCAGATTACCAGAACCTGTTTTATTTCTGTCAACAGAAATGTCATTACTGTCATGATCACACCGGTTACTATGCTGATATTTCTATTGGAGATGTCTGGTCGTTGCGGATGAAAGAAGAACTGATAAAGCACAGCGCGGTTATTACGCGTACAGATATTGGCAGAAAAACATTTGAGGAGGCAGTTGAAGGGGGATGGCTTATTGCATCAGAGGAACCGATTGCGGAAATTTGTGAAGGGCAGGCGCGAAGTATGCCCTTTCACTATAACGTTTCAGCTAGATCGAAAGCCGGAAAATTGATTGGCTTGCAGATTATCGATAATGTAAGTGATCGTGTCCGCTGGAATGACTATATTGTTGCCTGGATGGCATTAACAAATGAAAAACTTACCCGCACCGAAAACGGAAGAAAATTCGTAGCAATGCTACCGAGGATTGTGCTTAAATTCCTGCTGTATATCATAAAAGGATTGGAAAGTTTCTAATGGAAGGCAGCCCTAATATCGCTATTATTGGCGGTACCATCTGGGGCAACCGGGGTGCTGAATCTATGCTGACGACTACCATCGGGATGATTAGGCGTGTATATCCGAATGCCCATTTTACGCTTTTCAGCTACTATCCAGAAAAAGATCGTCAACTAGTGCGGGACGAGCGTGTTACTGTTCTCAGCAGTAAACCCATCTCTTTGGTTACAAGGCATGTCTTTGGGGTAATATTTTGGGTAGTGCTGCGTTCTATAAATATAAAACTACCGAAGGGTGATTTTTTCCAAATCGCGCGGGCACTTTCTGAATCGGATGTGCTATTAGAAATTGGTGGGATTACATTCTCGGATGGGCGGGAGAAATTCCTGCCGTTCAATATTTTTACTATTTGGCCAGCGATGTTATTGGGTATTCCGGTTGTGAAAATGGCGCAGGCAGTCGGTCCGTTCATTAAACCAGTGAATCGTTTCTTTGCTAAAAAATTCCTATGGCACTGCAAGTTTATTTTTGCTCGTGGTGAAAAAACAGAATTGTATTTAAAGAATTTGAAATATCCACAGAATAAGACAGTTACAACTGCAGATATTGCTTTCTTGTATGAACCGGAATTTTCTCTCAGCAACGAAAATGAAGAAATGGTAAATATATTGGTTGGGAAATTAAAGAATATCCGAAAGGGCGGAAAGAGTGTTGTGATTTTCTCTCCCAGTGTGTTGGTTGAGAAGAGGGCTAATCAAATAGGCTTGGATTATATTGGCGAATTCTTAGATGCAATGACTGTGTTGGATGTAGAAACGCATCATTTTGTGGTCATTCCTAATGCAACTCGCGCAGGATCAGAACAAACTCATAATAATGACTTACTGACCATCAAGGCGATGAGAAAACGGGTTGCTGAAGACTTTATTCAACTGTCCGCGGTTGATTGGGTGGATTATGACATGAACACCGCAAGCATTCGAAGGATCATTCAACAGGCAGATATCCTCGTAACTTCACGGTACCACGCTATGATTTCTGGATTATGCCTGAACATTCCCACACTTGTTATTGGTTGGAGTCATAAATACATTGAAACGATGGCATATTTTGGGCTCGTGGAATATACGTTGGACTTTAACCGGGATGATGTATGTATCGCTTCTGCTATTATGGATATGTTTAGTAAAAAACAAGATATCAAAACGAAAATGAAAAATTCATTGCCGGTTGTTCGAAGGATGTCACAGAAGCAATTCGATTACTTAACCCAGGTTCTTAAATGATGGGCAAGAAAGTTGTTAATATTCTGAAATGGCTTTGGATTGCCGTGACTATCGTGGGTGCAGGATTCTATTTTTATATCAATTTTAACGAAATATCTGTTTATCTATCTTCTGGTTCATTAATGCGACTGGGATTGGGGTTTCTATTTCTTCTAACAGGCAAACTGCTTGTAGCCGATATTACGCGCTATTCAATGAAACAGATAAATCACAAAATGACATACTTAGAAGCATTTGCGATCACTTCTGTCATCCAACTAGGCAAATACTTACCTGGTGGGATTTGGCATTTCGCGGGGAAGTTCGGTGTGTACAAAGCGAGAGGAATCCCTGCTAAAAAAGCTACTCAAGCAATGATCTGGGAAAATGGCTGGCTCTTGTCATCTGCTGCAGTGGTTGGCGGTTTCACGCTGCTCATCACCAGTAAAGAAACCGTCTGCTTATTTCTCCCATTTATTTGTAAAAAAAATATAGCAGGGACTTCTGCAGTTTTAGTACCGATCTTGTGGATCAGCGTTATGC
>CAZILY010000212.1:0-3018 GCA_964540175.1 uncultured Pelolinea sp.
AGTGCCATCTCATCGCCATCGATGATTTCTTCCTCTTCTGGCGAGATTGGTTCGGTTTTAGGGGTAATAACAATAATTTCTTTCCCTTCTGGTGATATCGGTTCGGGCTCTGGAGAAACATCAATGATTTCTTCCTCATCAGGAAGAAAAGGTTCTGGTTCAAGTATCGGTTTTTTTATTTTATTTTCTTCAGTATCACCCACTTCAGAAAACATGGGGCAATACACATTATGAATGGCTAAAACACGTTCAGTCTGATTAAGTTCATATAATCCCAGTCTGTTATAGACATGATTCATGTGGGCCTTTACGGTATTAATAGAAATGAAAAGTTTTTTAGCGATATCTTTATAGCGAACATGTTGACAAACATAATATAAAACTTCACGTTCACGTTCTGACAGTAATGCAAAAAGTTCACTCGGTGATTTATCAATCATGTAAACCTCGGTTTAAAAGTTAATAAAAACTAGTCAAATCATCCCCTGGTTTATTGAAATTAGGTCACAAATTGCCTAATATAAGGGCAGATGTTCGGGCAAGAAGAATCCCGAATAAAAAAATTATAACGCAAAAGGAGCTAAGAGATGGACAATTCCAACTACGAAAAACTGGATTTCAACCGCTTACCCCGCATTCCGCGTCGCGTAATCTGGCAAGCAGGGTTGATGATCGGGCTGCGGGTGTTGTGGGGGATCATACCGCCAAACAATCATTTCTGGATGGTGTTGATTATCGTCAATCTGCTGGGTTGGATGGCCAGTTATGGCTGGCGCATGGCTTTGCTTGACTTTCGCACCTGGTTAGATCATATGACAAAGGAGATTTTATAATGAACAGAAATACTTTAGCTACACAAACCCAGCTGCTTCTTGATGTTGGGTATCGATTCAACTGGAATTTTGTCCACCTTGGGAAGGCACCCATTCCAACCCAACCGGTAAGAGTAGGGGAATGGTTGATTGTTGCAGCACAAGAGGATAACTCCATGCTCCCACGGAAAACGATGAACCGTATTCAGACAATCTACCAGGAAGGTGTTCGTCCAGAAAGCTGGGTTGTGGTGCATGAAGCGCCTTATCTTTTATCCGCTCCGAAAGAGGATAAAAAACCTCGTATTCTGCCTTACCTTGCATTACTGGGCGGATTGGGGATTTGGCTGGCGAGCACAGTCCTGACAACTGTAGCCATTGTGGATCCGATCTTGATCGCGATTACACCCGATCTGGATTGGATCGAGATCGATCGCTGGTATGACTAGAAAGGAAATGGCGCCATGTTAAAACTTATCTTCGGAGTAACACAATCAATTTTTAAAGGATTATATTTATTAATCCTGCCGTTGATCTTGATCAGGCTTTTCACCAAACGGAGGGAAAGCCTGCTGAGGCGCATACTGCGAACTTCGTATCATCTCTATTCCAGCCTGCTGAAATGGATCAATCCCTATGTGGTGGAATCGCTTGGTATCAATATTCTTGAAGGCTATCCCCGAATTATCGCGACGACATTACTTTCTTTTGGAATTGGGTACGCGATTTTATCGGTGCTGCATATCCGGCTTAGATTTTGGCTGGTCGCGATCTTTGTCCTGCATGGTTTGTTTGTTGGAAAGCAGTGGGGGCAAATTATCTCTCCGGAAGATTTTCAAATGGGAGCCCGTATCGATGAATGATTTCACCAATTGGCTAATGGGACATCACGAAATATCCCTATCGGAGAAGCAGCGCTCTACCCACACCTATGTGATCGGTCAGTCTGGCACTGGTAAATCTCGCGCGCTTGAATCCTGGATCATGCAGGATATTGCAGCCGGGCATGGCGTTGGAGTGATCGATCCACATGGGGATCTTTATAACCATTTGGTTGCAAAACTCGCCAATAATCCTCAGTTTTGGAACAGGATAATTCTCTTTGATCCACTTGACCCAGATTGGTCAGTGGGGTTCAATCCCCTGGAAAGAATTAATCGAACTTCTTCCGAACGTTTAGCCATGTATATGACCGATGTAACCCTGAAAGTCTGGAAAATAAATCCCGCCAACGCTCCCAGAATGGTGTGGCTGCTGACCAACACATTTTTAGCATTGGTTGAGCTTAATCTCACCATCCTGGATTTGCCTAAATTCTTAATGGATCAAGATTATCGCGAAAGTCTCGTCTCTCGCATTTCGTTACCAGCCGTCCGGCAATATTTTGAAGTTGAGTTTCCAAAATCAGCCAATGGTATTTTGCAATGGATCACACCGGTTCTAAACAAGATTGGCAACTTGTTATTTGACCCGGACATTCGCTTGATATTTGGAGGAAAAAGCACCTTCGATTTTCGTAGGGTGATGGATAACAAGATGATCTTCTTGGCCAATCTTTCCAAAGGAATTTTGGGAGAGGGGACAAGTTCACTGTTAGCTGCTTTCATCGTCGCCCATATGCAGAGGACAGCGCTTTCCAGAGCTAACAGCAATCACCGCCCACCATTCTATTTATATCTGGATGAATTTCAGAACTATACAACCGGAAATATCATTGACATCCTTTCAGAAAGCCGAAAGTATGCGCTCTCCCTGACCCTGGCGCATCAATTCCTGGATCAGCTGCCGAATGAATTACGACAAGCGGTGCTAAATACCTCCGGTACGATCGCTTGCTTTCGGGTTGGGTACAATGATGCGCGTACATTGGCAAAAGAAGTATTTCCTTCCCCGGATTTTAGATACCGAATCAATTTGCGGGCATCGATTGGAATCCCTTATCTCAAGCAAATCGGATGGGACGGACTAGCTTTGGAACTTTCCAATTTGAAACCGCGCCAATTCTGGTATCGACGGCGTGGGCCGTATATGCCCATCAAGCAATACACCTATTCCATGCCAGACCCGAAATATACCAAAGACTTACGAGAAAAGATCAAAGCATTTCGAGACTACAGCGGCAGTCTTTTTGCCAGAAGAAAAAGAGAGCTGCAAACGAATATGCGATCCCAAACCATCAGTAAGGAAGAGGATATTCCCTTATGGT
>CAZILY010000213.1:0-2994 GCA_964540175.1 uncultured Pelolinea sp.
GTCTTGTATTTATCATTCCTTTTAAAATTATGTTAAATACATAAATTTTTGTAAGTTCAAATTATTATTAACATGCTCAAGAAAATTAATGTTTATAACGAATATTGTTAAAGAAATATGAAATCAGTAACTTTACGAGATGTAGCGCTATCTGCAAATGTTTCTATCAGCACGGTATCACGCGTAATTAGAAATTATCAATACATTGGAGAGGAAACAAAAGAAAAGGTTCAAAAATCGATTAAAAAATTGAATTATGAACCTAATACATCTGCGCGCCGCTTAAAATATGGGCGTTCTTATGCTGTCGGTTTTATTTTGCCTGATATATCTAATCCTTTTTTTAGCAATGCTATAAAGGCGGCTTATAACTATATTCAAAACTCGGAATACTCACATTATGAAATATTTTTTTATAATACAGATGGCCAGCCTGAGCGGGAAAAGAAAGCAATTGATTTATTTGTTGCTCGCCAGATGGAAGGCATAATAATTGCCTCATCAGCATCAAATTTAATTATCGATCATATTCGCCAAATTCTTAAAAGCAAAAATATTGCTATAGTAGCAGTTGATAATCAACTTGGCGATCTCAACATTGATTTAGTTACTTCAGATAATTATTTCGGTGCATATACGCTAACCACTCATCTTCTTGATCTTGGTCATGAATCTATTGCGGTAATAACAGGTCAACCTAATGAAAGCAGCTCTAAGGAGCGGGTCGATGGGTATAAAAAAGCTCTTAAGGATCATGGAATTACGTTTAATGAAAAAATTGTGTTGGTCGGGGATTGGAAAATAGAAAGTGGTATTTCTGCAACTAATCGATTGCTTCAATTGAAACCAAGGCCAACTGCGATATTTGGTTTTAACAACTCTATGAGTTTGGGCGCCTTATCAGTTCTAAAAACCCAGGGTGTCAAGATACCTGAAAATATGGCACTTGTATCATTTGATGATGTGGAGTATGGAGATTTATTGAATCCAACCCTTACTTGCACTAGCACATCTTGGTATGAACTTGGTCAAGCATCTGCAAGTTTGTTACTCGATAGGATTACCAACGGTAGTTCTAAACCTAAACAATATATTAGGTTGCCATTAGATATGATTATCCGAGAATCTTGTGGATATAAGTGATTCCCTGTAGGACACATGTTCTTGGTTTAATAGGATAAAAACCAAAAAATAATAAGGAGGTGCATGGCAAAAAAAAATATTTTATTCAGATAGTCAAAACAAAACATACAAATTTAAGGAGAGTAAAACAAAATGACTAAGAAACTATTTTTCCTGGTTTCAATTGTAGTACTGGCCAGTATGCTAATGGCGGCATGCCAACCAGCAGCAGAAGCGCCGGCAGCGGAAGAACCTGCAGCAGCAGAACCGGCAGCGGAAGAACCTGCAGCACCAGAACCGATTAAAATCGGCGTGTCCATCATGGAATTGTCGGCGTACACATGGTACCTCGGCGTTATTGACGGTTGCGAGCAGTATGTGGTGGATCATCCCGAGGCGAACTTTGAGTTTCAGTTTGAGGATTCCCATTCGGATGTCCAGACGATGCTGAACAACGTCGACAATCTGATAACAGCAGGCGCAAAGGGCATTATCCTGTTCCCGGCAGATGCGAACTCTGCAATTCCCACGATGAAGCAGTATATTGAACAGGGCATCCCGTTCGTAATCGGTGATTATGAACAGGATCCGGCCAGCGATGATGATATCGTTTGGGAGACATATGTTGGACATGATATGAAAGCACTGGGCGTTATCGCCGGTGAAGTCGCAGTGAAATATTTAAAAACACTCGGCAAAGATGACCCCGTTGCCCTGTTCGTGTCACGCCCGACTTCCGGTCAGGTATCTCAGGACAGAGTTGATGGTTTTTCTGAGACAATTCTGGCTGCATTCCCGAATGCAAAAATCATCGTTGAGGGAGACGTCGGTGCAGGCAGCCCGGATTCCGCACAGAGCTTAGTCGAAAATGTTCTCCAGAGAGAGCCAGTTATCGACGTGGTTTCTGGACATAACGACGCAGAAGTTCGCGGTGCACACTTGGCAGCAGTTGCAGCCAACAGAACAGAGATTAAGTTCATTGGAATCGCAGGCGCAGTTGAAGTATTGACCTATATTGCCGAAGGTAACGAAGCATGGATCGGCGAGGTCCTTCAGAATCCTGTCGATCTTGGCTATCAGGCTACAGATGCTATGTACAAGGCGCTGGTGCTGGGTGAAAAGTTACCGTTGGATTACGAGCTTCCACTACCCGAGGCGATTACGCCCGATAACATTGCGGACTATGATTGGGAAACTTGGAGCTGGTTATAAAAATTCGAATGGGATAAATCCCATCAATTTATCAAGCGAGGAGGGCGAAGAGCGTAACTCTTCGCCCGAATTGCCTGACTGTGATTGTCACGAGGATTGAAAAATGATTAACTTATTACCAGAACCCAAAAGAATACGTGACGATAATGCTTTATCAGAAGCTTTTGACAAAATTTGTTTTATGCCGACATCGGAAAATATCGATTCCGAATTGTTGATGGATATCGCAAAACTGCGTTTTTGGAATTATAAAGAGATAGACTTTTGTACCGACTGCTGCGATTCTAAAGGACTAATAAAATTAAACATCGCTGCTGGTCTTGATGGAATAGAAACGGAAAATGAAGAGCTGTTCAAATCTCAGGGCTACAACCTTTTAATAGAGAACAGCGCGATTATATTAAGATATGAAAACAAGGCTGGATTTATAAATGGCATAACGAGCATAAAACAGCTTCTAAAAAAGGATGGCAATTTATATAAGTTGCCCTGCTGCGAGATAACGGATTGGCCGTCGCTGCCGGTGCGCGCCATCGCGCCTACCTTTTCTTGGTATGCAGGTTACGGTCGGATTGGGTTCGACAGTCAGCTGTGGGGGTACGACGAATGGGTGGAGTACCTAAACATCAGTCTTGACAACAAGATAAATCAGTTCAACAT